>JBEKWQ010000015.1:0-16812 GCA_049512875.1 Acidimicrobiales bacterium | reverse complement strand
GATGCCTTCCAGTCGGCGTATTCGGTCTGGGCGACGCACTGCGTGAAACGAAAGCGCGCACCAAACCCGCTGCGTATGGGAGAGAGCGCGCCGTCACCCATCAGCGCGCCCCGCAATGCCGTCATCTGAAAATCCGACAAGTAGTGCGGCAACGCCTCAAGGACTCGATCGCCCACCTTCAGTTGGCCTGCTTCGGTCCAGCCGCCCGGCGTGCGAATGAGGTGATTGGGCGTGCACGCGAGCTGTGCTCGACCGTTCTTCGCCGGCTTGGCCACCGTGATCTGGAGGAACTCCTCAGTACGGCCGTTATCGAACCAATTCACCACTCGCTTGGGCACCATAGCGCCAATCTTCGCGTCGTAGGATAGAACTTCGACCGGCAACTTCTGATTCACGATCTTGCCGATCTTCTCGGTGGTGCCGTCGGCCAGGACTACGCGTGCGTTGTACTGAAAACACCCGTACATGACACCTATCTTTTCTCGCAACTGGTTGATGAAGACCGCGACGGTGTTCGACTTGGAGAGTCCGCCGGTCAACTTGCGAAGGGCTTGGCTCATCAGCCGAGCCTGGAGACCAACGTGCGTGTCACCCATGTCGCCTTCGATCTCGGCGCGCGGTGTCAGCGCCGCGACCGAGTCGATGACGATGACGTCAAGGGCACCGGAGCGGATCAACATGTCACAGATCTCAAGGGCCTGTTCGCCGGTGTCGGGCTGGCTGATGAGTAGGTCGTCCACGTTCACGCCAATGGCTCGCGCGTAGACCGGGTCCATCGCGTGCTCGGCGTCGATGTACGCACAGACACCACCATTGCGTTGCGCTTCGGCAACCACGTGCATGGCGAGGGTCGACTTGCCCGAGGACTCGGGACCGTAGAGCTCGACGATGCGCCCGCGGGGTAGTCCACCGATGCCGAGGGCCATGTCCAGGGCCAGGGCACCCGTCGGGATGGACTCGATGTTCATGTGCATGTTCTCGCCCATGCGCATGATCGAACCCTTGCCGAACTGCTTCTCGATCTGGCCGAGGGCTGCGTCGAGGGCCTTAGCGCGGTCATCGGTTGGCATTGCTGTCTCCTTGTTCTTTGTCATAGGGGAAAGTTATTTACCCCTAGTGACATCGGTCGGTCTCCACCTGGCCTTACGATACTACGAACATATGTTCGTAAAGAGTATTTGGCATGGTCTGAACAAAAGATGGGCCTGACGGACTTCTCGCTCGAACCTACCCCCAATTAAAGTGGAAATTATGTCAAGCACGTACGGCCCCGACGAGCGATTTCGCCTCGACAGTGAATCCGACGAGGTGACGGGAGTGATCGTGAGCGCCGATGGCGTCGAACCTGACATCATCAGCGACCCTGGGGTTGAGGGTGGTGTGGACGCTCCAAACGAGGAGCCTGAGGAGCCGGAGGCCGAGATTTAGGCTCGAGCACTGGGCCAACGAAAAGATATCAAGGTCAAAGTAGACCCAGGACACTTCGACGACAGAGCGAATCGCAACGTTCGAGCGGCGCTTGACCGAAGGAGGTCACCGGCTTCACCTCCCCGCGACTAATCGACGAGTGCCTGGTAGACCAACTGCTGGAATTCACGACGAATCGGGTAGGTCCAACTTGGGAGCAACTGGGTGAAGAAGCTCACCGTCAGTTCTTCGACCGGGTCAACCCAAAAGACGGTCGAGGCGGCACCACCCCAGGCGAACGTGCCTTCGCTTCCGAGACTCTTGTTCTTGGCTTGATCGAGTTTCACCGAGAACCCCAAACCGAAGCCGACACCCGCGTAGTTGACCTCGGAGAATGAATCCGACGCGAACTCTTCGAGATCGGCGTCACCGGGTAGGTGATTGAGCGTCATCAGGTCGAGGGTGCGACTTGAAAGATATCGAACCCCGTCGAGTTCACCGCCGCGCAACAGCATCGTCATGAATCGGTTGTAGTCGTAGGCCGTCGAAAGCAACCCACCGCCTCCGCTGAGCACCTGGGGTGGGTGCAACGCCCCCTGCGCCCACTTCTCGTAGGGCACGGAATCACCGTTGAGCGGCACGTAGAGCATCGCGAGGCGGTCCTGCTTCTCGGGCGGGCACCACCACTCGGTGTCGTGCATTCCGAGCGGACCGGTGAGGCGCTCTCGAAAGAAGACGTCGAGCGACTGGCCGGACCAGATCTCGATGAGACGACCGAGCACGTCGGTCGCGACCGAGTAGTTCCAGCGACTTCCCGGCTGAAACAAGAGGGGGGTGCTGCACCAGTCATGGACGGCCCGCGCGAGGTCCGCGCCCGGGGGATAACCAAAGTCGTAACCAAGGTTTCGGTAGATCGCGTCGACCGGGTGCAGGTTCTGAAAGTCATAGGTGAGCCCACTCATGTGTGAGAGCAGGTGGTGGACCCGCACCGGCTCGATGGCCGGCACGCTCACCGGAGCCGTCGGGGGACCCGACACGTAGACGCGCGGTTCCTTCAGCGCGTCGATCCACTGGCCCACGTCGTCGTTGAGGTCGAAGAGTCCCTCCTCGTAGAGCATCATCACGGCAACGCTCGTGAGGGGCTTGGTCATCGAATAGATCCGCCACATCGTGTCGTCACGAACCTCGACACCTCTTTCTCGGTCCTGGTGACCCGACTTCGCGCTCCAGACCAGTTCGCCGGCGCGCGACACCGTCGCGAGCCAACCGCTCAGTCGACGGTCCTTCACGTACTCGTCGAAGTGGCTGTGGATCCGCTCCAATCGAAGCGGATCAAAACCGAACTCGGCCGCGTTCACTCGAACATCCAACAGACTCATCTGGCCCCCTTGGCTCTCACCGAGACTACGGGAGAACGGGCGCGCCACCCGTGCGGTCGAGCGCCCTTCGCAGCACGTCGAGCGCACTGATCGCGCTGTAGGAGCGGACCCTCGGTCGGTCTCCCGGCAGTCGCAGCGCCACGTCGGAAATCTCGTCGCCTATCGCCAAACCCACGAACACCGTGCCCGCGCGCTGGCCGTCCTGTTCCTCAGGTCCGGCGACACCGGTCACGGCGAGCCCGATGTCCGCTCCGAGCACCCGTCGCACACCCTCGGCCATGGCCCGCGCCGCGCTCGCACTGACGACGGGACCCTCGGGCACGCCAAGCAGGTCGTACTTCACGTCCGACGAGTAGCTGACGACGCCTCCACGAAACCACTTCGAGGCTCCCGCGACGTTCACCAGACGACTGGCGATGAGTCCGCCCGTGAGTGACTCGGCGACGCCGAGCGTGAGGCCCCGGCCCATCAACCGGTTCGCCACGACGTCCTCCATCGACTGCTCATCGACCCCGAAGATTATGTCGCCCAACTTGAGTTCGATCAGCGTGCGAACCTTGTTCTCCTCGTCGCTCAACAATGACGCCGCGTGTTGGTCGTCGTCGCCCCTCGCGGTGATGCGCACCTTGATGCCCTCGATACCCGAGGCGAGAAACGCGATCGTGACGCGTCCGCCGTCTTCGAGAGCTTCGAAACGTTCGCCCACCGCTTCGGCGAGGGCGGACTCGCTGGCTCCCCAGGTACGCAACACCCGGCTCGTGATCACCGACGTCGTCCCGCCCGCGAGTTCGCGCGCCATCAGGTCCGGGAGGATCGCCCGCTCGAACATGTCGGTCATCTCATAGGGCACGCCGGGCACGGCGTAGACCACCTTGAGCCCCACCGGACAGATCAAACCCGGCGCGGTGCCCCTCGCCTGGGGAATAATCGTCGCGCCCCGGGGTACGTCGGCTTGGAGCAGGTTGTTCTCGGGCATGTCGCGCCCACGTGACTGGAACATTGTGCGGATCGTCGCGACGATGTCGTCACGTCGCTCGAGGCGCACGTTCATCACCTCGGCCAGCGCGGCGCGCGTGATGTCGTCCTGGGTGGGACCGAGTCCCCCGCAGACAATGACCGCGTCGCTTCGCGCGAGGGCGGTGCGAAACGCCAGCACGATTCGTTCGTGATTGTCCCCCACGTGCTGGTGGAAGTGCGACGCAATACCGTGCGCCGCGAGTTGCTCGCCGATCCACTGCGAATTGGTGTCGGGGATCTGACCGAGCAACAACTCGGTGCCGACGGCGACTACCTCAACTCGCACGTGCGAGGACCTTCTTGCCGTCGACGTAGTAGCGCCAGCCGGTGTAGATCGTCATGACGGCGGCCACCCAGATGGTGGCGACCCCGAGCCAGCTGTGGTGAGCGGTGAATGGCAGCACGCAAAACGCGATGGCCCAGTCCTGGACGAAGGTCTTCCATTTGGCGAGCTTGCTCGCTGGGATGCTGATGCCCTTTCGAGCCGCCTGGGACCGGTAATAACTCATCCAGATCTCTCGCAAGGTGATGATGATCGCCGGGATGATGAAGGTCTTCAGTCCGTGGGGTCGACAGATGATCAGGGCGTAGAGGCTCCCAAGGACGATGACCTTGTCGGCCAAAGGGTCGAGGAAGGCGCCCGAGGTCGTGGTGCCGTGGCGACGCGCGACGATGCCGTCGAAGTAGTCCGACGCCGCGGCGAGGAAACCCACCCCCGCGGTCCACCACGAGATCCGGTCGAAGATGATGAGGTAGATGAAGACCGGCGAGACGAGGAGCCGAAAGGCGGTCATGAGGTTCGCCGGCGTCAGCAGGGCGCTCTCGCCGTAGGTGCGGTCCTTCACGCTCATAGGCTCACCCCCTCCAAGTCGGTCCCGTGGCTCGCCACGATGCGGCACTCCATCATTTGTCCCACGCTAAGTGACGAATCGACCATCACGACGCCATCGATCTCGGGACACTCGCGCACGCTTCGTCCCACCCCGGGGCGGTCAATCAGCAGGCGTTGGCGAGTTCCCACCAGGGCGTCACGGCGACGTGCGGTGATCGCGTCCTGGAGTTCGCTCACCTCGCGCAGCCGCTCGAGGGCGAGTTCGTGGGGTACCTGCTGGGTGAGCCCGTGGGCCAGCGTGCCCTCCTCGCTCGAGAACGTGAAGAAACCGGCCCAGTCGAGTTGCGCGGCCTCGATGAAGTCGAGCAAGGCCCGCTGGTCGTCTTCGGTCTCTCCCGGGTAGCCCAGGATGAACGACGAGCGAAATGTCGCGTCGGGCTCGCTGCGACGGATTGTCTCGATGCGCTCGAGGAATCGTTCGGCGTCGCCCCATCGGCGCATCGCACGAAGCAACGGACGCGACGCGTGCTGGAGCGAGAGGTCGAAGTAGGGCACGCCGGTCTCGAGGATCGTCTCGATGAGACCACTCGTTAGTCCCGACGGATAGAGGTAGAGCAGGCGCACGCGCTCGACCTCACGACTGAGCGTCTTGGTGAGATCGATGAGCGGTTGGGTTCCCCCCTCGTCGAGGACCTCGACCGCTTCGCCGCGTCCGGCCCGTCGCCGGTCGTGACCCCAACTCGCCAGGTCCTGGGCGATGAGTACGAGTTCCTTGACCCCTCCTTGGACGAGGGCGCGCGATTCGCTGCGTATCTCCTCGATCGAACGAGAGCGCTGATCCCCGCGAAAGCTCGGAATGGCACAGAAACCGCAGCGCCGGTCACAACCTTCGGCGATCTTGACATACGCCCAGGGGGTCGCGGACTTGGGCCGAGGAAGATTCAACAGGTCGAAGGACGGCCTCGTGCGCGTGCGCAACGCGACGGGCGTCGACGGCGCGACGAGGCTCTCACCGAAACCCGCGACGAGGTCCACCTCGGGCAGGGCCGCGGCGAGTTCGTCGCCGTAGCGCTCGGCCATGCAACCCGTCACCACGAGCCTCGCCCCGTCGTGTTTCTGGTCCGCCAGGGCCAGGACCGTCTCGATCGATTCCTCGCGCGCCGCTTCGATGAAGGCGCATGTGTTGGCGACGACCAGATCGGCCTCGTCGGGCGAAAACGCGAGGTCGTAACCCTGGCTCTCGAGCAGACCCGCGAGTTTTTCTGAGTCGACGTGGTTCTTCGGGCACCCGAGTGTCTCGATCCAGTACCGCACCACCGTCTCCTCTAAACGCGCCAACACCGAGCGCACTGCGCTCGGTGTGAGTGGCGGAGAGGGAGGGATTTGAACCCTCGGGCCCACTTTCGCAGGCCGCATTCTTAGCAGGAATGTGGTTTAAACCGAACTCACCCACCTCTCCAAGCAGATTTATCCTACTCTTGAGCGACGAACCACGACCGCGCGCCCGTCAACGCGCATTTCCTAGCGTTACACTGGAAAATTGCGTCGCCGTCATCGAAAGGACTCCCGTGCGTTCTCTCCGTCTCCTCACCGCTGGTCTAGTCAGTCTCTCGGTCTTGAGTGGGGTCTCGCTCGGCACGTTCGCCGGCGCCGCGAGCACCACGCCGTCGCTCGCGTCGTGCAAGACGACCATGCCCACCGAGGAGTACACCAAGGGCACGCTCACCGTCGCCACCGACGACCCCGTGTACTCGCCCTGGTTCGAGAACAACAAGCCGAGCAACGGTAAGGGCTACGAGTCGGCCCTCGTGTACGCGCTCGCGTCGGTGCTCGGTATCGCCACGTCGCACGTGAAGTGGGTCTACGAACCCTTCGACTCGAGTTACACCCCGGGCACCAAGCACTTCGATTTCGACATCAACGAGATCTCCTACACCGCGGCGCGCGCGAAGGCGGTCACGTTCTCGGCGAGTTACTACGACGTCAACCAGTCGATCGTCGCACTGAGGACCAACAAGATCGTCAAGGCCCACTCGCCCGCCGAACTCAAGACCTACCTCTACGGTGACCAGATCGGCACGACGGGCCTCGCCTACATCAACGACTACATCAAGCCCACCAAGTCACCACGCGTCTTCACCACGCTCGACCAAGCCGTTGAAGCGTTGCAGTTGGGCCAGATCGACGCCATCGTCATCGACACCCCGACGGGCCAGTACATGGCGTCATCCCAGATCGTCAATTCCAAGAACAAACTGGTCGCCACCCAAGTTGGACAGTTCCCCAGCGTGGGCGAACACTACGGACTGCTCTTCACCAAGGGCAACCCCTTGGTGGCGTGCGTGAACGCCGGACTCGCCGCACTGACGAGCAACGGCACCCTGGGGACACTGGAGCACAAGTGGCTCGGGATCTACACGAGCGTGCCCACCCTTGAGCCGTAGATCCCGTGTCGTTCGACACCGACACTTCTTCGTCGGACGTTCCCAACCTCTTTGGCTCACGGCGTAGTCGTCTCTTCGTTGGACGACGCGGCCTCGCCGCGAGTTCGGTCTCGACCATCCTGCTCGTGGGCGCGATCGTGCTCATTCTCTTCGTCGCCCCCGGTGGGGCCGTGTTCCGGTACTACTTCTTCAATTTTCACGACATGCGCATCGCCTGGGACGGCCACGCGTCCCAGGGCATCAGCGCACTAAGTCGCAGTCTCTTCACCAACGTCTGGATGTTCCTCGTGAGCGAGGTGCTCGTGCTGTTCTTTGGTCTGACGATTGCGTGGGTGCGAATCAGTCACACGCCGGTCTTGTTCCCGGTACGCATGCTCGTCACGGCCTACACCGACGTCTTTCGTGGTGTTCCCTTGTTGATCGTGGTCTACCTGGTGGGCGACGGCCTGCCGGCCCTGCGCCTCGGCGTCATCTCGAACCAGTCCCCTTCGATCTACGGTGTCGTCGCCCTCACCCTCACCTACAGCGCCTACGTCTCGGAGGTGCTTCGCGCGGGCATCAACTCGGTGCCCCACGGCCAACTCCTCGCCGCTCGTTCCCTCGGCCTCTCTCCCACGTCGACGATGCGTCACGTCATCCTGCCCCAGGCGGTGCGCACGGTGATACCGCCGCTTCTCAACGACTTCGTCTCGCTGCAAAAGGACACGGCGCTGGTCTCGGTGCTCGGCGTGATCGAGATCGCCAACGCCGGTCAGATATCCGCCTCGACGCTCTTTAACGGCAGCGGTCTGGTGGCGGCGGCCCTGTTCTTCCTCGCCCTCACGATTCCCATGACCAGGCTCACCGATCACCTCATCGAGCGCGACCGCTCGCGACGACTGGCCGGTTCGTGAGCGAGGTCGTGCTCGAACTGAAACAAGTCGTCAAGCGTTTCGGCGACAACGAAGTCCTCTCGGGCATCTCACTGCAACTGCATCGCCACGAAGTGGTCTGCTTGATCGGCGCGTCGGGTTCGGGCAAGTCGACGCTGCTCCGATGCGCGAACATGCTCGAAACGATCGACGCCGGATCGATCACGTTGTTCGGCCAGGCGCTCGAGGATCGTCGCGTCGACCCGAACCTCGTGCGCCGCCACATCGCGCTCGTCTTCCAGTCCTTTAACCTGTTCCCGCACCTGAGTGTGCTGGACAACATCGTGTTGGGTCCGGTCTACGCGATGAGGCGCAAACGTGCCGAGGTACGCGAAGAGGCGCTCGCGCTACTCGAGCGCATCGGACTTCGCGACCGGGCCAACGAGTTCCCCGACCGACTCTCGGGCGGGCAACAACAGCGAGTGGCGATCGTGCGCTCGCTCGCGATGCGACCCTCGCTTCTGCTGCTGGACGAGGTGACCAGCGCGCTCGATCCCACGCTCGTCGGCGAAGTTCTCGACCTGCTGCGCGACCTCGCCTCGAGCGGCACGACCATGCTGATCGCGACCCATGAGATGAACTTCGCCAAGGACGTGTCGCACCAGGTGGCCTACCTCGACCAGGGCGTGCTCGTCGAGATTGGCACACCCGAACAGATCTTCACGAGCCCCCAGCACGAGGCCACGAGACTCTTCCTCGAACGCGTCCGCTAACTGGCGAACGCCCGCAGTTCGGGAAGTTGATCGACGAGGTCGAAAAGTTCCTGGTCACGCTCCCAGGTTAGGTGTGAGCGCACCTGTTCCATGGGCAGCCACACCAGTTCGTCGACCTCGGCGTTCGGCGCGAATTCCCCGTCGTTCACACCCATCAAGTAGTAGGCGACGATCTTGGGCTTACCCTTGCGGTGCGTGTAGTTGGTCGTACCGACGAAACGAAGCACGTGACAATTCATGCCCGTTTCTTCGGCAACCTCGCGCAAGGCCGCTTGCTCGAACGTCTCACCCTCGTCCAACTTGCCTTTGGGAAAGGTCCAGTCGCCGCGAGCCTCGCGGTAGATGCAGGCGATCTCCACCCGACCGCTCGACACAAAACGATGAACGATCCCACCCGCGGCCCGGATGAGGTCAGTTGGGGCGTCCCTCGGGATGATGAGTTCGCCGCTCATGAGGTACACACCTACAACGGTAGAGGATTGTTTCGAAGAATCATGACATTAGCCAATCTAGTTTCCCGACTTTTCACCTTCCTAGAGTGGGGACAATGTTCGCCACCCAACTACCACTACTGACGCGCCTCGCCATTTACTTGGTCGCGGGCATCGGCGCGGGCATCGCCAACGGTGTCGCTGGTGGCGGCACCTTCATCACCTTTCCCACGCTCCTCGCCACGGGCATTAGCGCCTTGCAGGCGAACATCTCCACGACCGTGGGCGTCCTTCCGAGCTACGTGGGCGGAATCACCGGCTTTCGTCGACAGATCGGTACGCACCGATCGCTCATTCTCTCGCTCGTGCCTTCGTGTGTCGCGGGTGCGGCCACGGGCTGCACCCTGTTGCTCGTTGGTTCCTCGAGCACCTTTCGTGCCGTGGTGCCCTGGCTAATCGGCGCGGGGACGGTTTTGTTCGCGTTCGCTCCGCTGGTGACCAAACGGCTCGAGCGCGTTGAACACACGCACCCCTCGAGGCGCTGGATGCTCTTCGTCGGAACCTTCGTGGTCTCGGTGTACGGGGGTTATTTCGGTGCTGGTATGGGGATCTTGCTCCTCGCGGTGATGGCGGTGACGCTGCCCTTCGAGCTCGCCGAACTCCAGGGTCTGCGCAACGTGATCTCACTCATCGTCAACCTCTGTGCGGCGGCGGTGTTCGTCGTCCACGGCCACCTAGCCCTGGACGCGGTCTACATGTTGCTCGTGGGCACGCTGATCGGCGGTTGGCTCGGGACACTACTTATTAAGCACCTCTCGCCCCAGGTAGTACGGGTACTCATCATCGCCACCGGCGTCCTTACGACCATCCACCTCGCGACGACGAGCTAGTGGTGAATTCATGATAATTCCACTAAGATATATGGGATGAAGAAGCTTTTCTCGTTCCCCAATCCGGTCAACGACGCGTCGGCGCGCACCGTCGCCATCGGCGTCGTGGTGATGTCACTCGCCGCACTGATCTTCAATCAAGCCTGGATCCTGATCCCCCTGACCTACGGTTTCCTCGCGCGCGTCGCGACCGGTCCGACGTTGTCGCCACTGGGTCAGTTCGCCGTTCGCGTCAGCGGACCTCGCATCACGCGTTGGCAGAAGTTCGTACCCGGCCCACCCAAGCGTTTCGCCCAGGCCATGGGTGCGGCCTTCACGGTCGGCGCCACACTCACCTGGCTGCTCGACGGGTGGAACGACGCGCGTTGGATTTTGGTCCCGCTCATCGGCGCCGCGGCCCTCGAGGGATTCGCGGGCTACTGCACTGGCTGTACGGTCTTTGGTTGGCTCATCCGCGCGGGTCTCGTCCCCGAGTCGATCTGTGTCGAGTGCGGCGACTTAACGGCTCGCTACGCCAAGGCGGGTTTTCCCCAAAACTGAGAATTACGTCAGAGATTGCCCAGAAACAACTCCGTAGATACTCGACGGGCAAACTCTTTCCTAGGCTGTACGCATGCACCGTCCTTCACGACTCTCCGGCCTGGGCGTCGTGACGCTCAGCCTCTCCCTGGGTGCCCTAACCCTCGTCGCCACGCCCGTGGTCGCGAGCGAAACCCGCGTCGTGGTCGCGAACGCCGCGCCGGTCCCCGCGAAGGACACGGTCGTTGACCGGACCATCACGACGTCCTTCGATCTCCAACTGAACCAACGGCACTCGTCGTCGTTGCCGGGTTTCATCACGAGTCTCTACGACACCGGCTCGCCCGCCTACCACCATTTCCTCACCCCGCGCTCGTACGCCCAGCGCTTTGGCGCGAGCGCCACCACGATCAGCGACGTTCGTTCCTACCTGAGCGGTTTTGGACTGAGGATCGACACACTCAGCACGAGCCACGTCCTCGCGCGCGTGAGTGGTACCACCTCGGCCATCGCCAGAGCGTTTGACACCCCCGTCGAGACGGTGCGCACGGCCGGTGGCGCGCTCGTCGCCCAGTTCGCTCGCCCCGCGACGCTGCCCCAATCGATCGCTCGTGACGTCCAGAGCGTGGTGGGTTTATCGAGTGTGATGACCCCGAGTACGTCACTGGTCTCGTCGCACGTCACTTCACGCACCACCTCGCACGTCGCACTCGCCACTACCTGTTCGTCCGCCGGCACGACGAGTACGACGCCCAACTCGTTGGGTGGGTATCCCGCGACGGTCCAAGCCCAGTTGTACGGGCTGAGTGGCGAGTACGCGAACGGTGACACCGGCGCCGGACAGACGATCGCCGCCTACGAACTCGGTCTCTACGACCAGGCCGACCTCGCGACCTACTTCGCCTGTTACGGGCTGAGCCCGTCCATCACTCCCGTCAACGTCGACGGCGGTCCAACGGGTGGATACTCCGAAGAGGCGACCATCGACATCGAAGAGGCCGCCGCCCTCGCACCGGGTGCCGCCATCGAGGTCTACCAAGGTCCCAACAACGGCTCGAGTCCCCTTGACGTCTACCAGCAGATCGCCGACGACGACACCGCGACCATCGTCACGACCTCCTGGGGCATCTGCGAGAACGACCCGAGCGGAGGAGTGGACGCCGAGCAGCCGATCTTCGAACAGATGGCGGCCCAGGGCCAGACCGTCGTCGCCGCGGCGGGCGACTCGGGCTCGTCGGACTGCGCGAACAATCCCGACGGCTACACCCCCACGACGCTTGCCGTCGACGACCCCGCGTCCCAGCCCCTCGTGACCGGCGTGGGCGGACTGAGCGTCACCAACACCAGTCCGCTGGCCGAGTCGGTCTGGAACGACGGCGTGAGCGGTGGCGCGGGTGGTGGCGGAAAGTCGGCCATCTGGTCCAGGCCCGCCTGGCAGACCGGTCCGGGAATCACCAGCGCGGACACGACACGCCTGGTTCCCGACCTCTCGACGATGGCCGACCCCAATTCGGGATTCATCGAGTACTACACCGGCACCGCCACGGGCACCGTTCGTTGTCGCCAAGTCTGCTCGGCGGGCTGGAGCGCCATTGGCGGCACCTCGATCGGCGCGCCCCTGGTGAGCGCGTTGGTCGCCGTGGCGGCCCAGGCCTGTGGCTCGTCGCGACTCGGCTTCATCAACCCCCAGCTCTACGCCATGGCCAGCGCCGGGGTGGGCTTCACCGACGTCACCACCGGTAACAACGACCTCTACAACGTCGGTGGCTACAGCGCGGGCGTGGGCTACGACATGGCCTCGGGGCTCGGCAGTCCGGACGGCGCGCCCTTCTTCAGCGGTTTATGTCCGACCAAACTCGACGCCGCCAAGTCCACCTTCAGCGCACCGAGTGCCAGCGTTCCGACGGGCAGCGCGGCCAGCCTCAGTGCCACCCTGGTCGGGGCGAACGGCAGTCCCGTCGCCAACGCCCAGATCGGCGTGAGCGCCAGCGCGGCGTCGGGCGCCATCGAGATCAACGCCGACGCCGCGAGCGCGAGCGGTCCCGGACAGGCGAGCGCCACGGTCA
This sequence comes from Acidimicrobiales bacterium, assembly GCA_049512875.1. Lineage (GTDB taxonomy): Bacteria > Actinomycetota > Acidimicrobiia > Acidimicrobiales > RAAP-2 > RAAP-2. The sequence continues at coordinate 4,203 of JBEKWQ010000015.1, read as the reverse complement.
CCTCGAACTCGAGCGGCGCCGCTGACTTCACGGTCACGAGTAACACCGCGGGACCGGTGACCGTCACGATCTCGTACGCGGGCACGACGCTGCACACGGCGACCGTCACCTTCAGCGCCGCCCACGTCACGGGGTCCGTGCCGGGTCGCCCGACGATCACGAGCCTCGCGGCGCTGGCGGGCGGTTTCAAGCTGGTCGTCGCGCCCGGTAGCGTCGGTTCCTCACCAATCACGGTCTTCCAGTACTCGCTCAACGGTGGCGTGACGTGGTCAAACTTCTCCGCGGTTTCGCGCAGCGTGAGTGTGAGCACGTTGCTCAGATCGCACACCTACGCCGTGATCGTTCGAGCGCGTAACGCGGTCGGCGCGAGTACGCCGTCGCCGCCGTCACGAGTCACCACGCGTCCCTAGGGATTCTTTCGAGAACGTAGTGGTCCGGTGTAGAGACCGCGTTTCGCCACGGGTCACACCTAGACTTTCCTAAGGTGCACCGCGGAAAAACGGGTGTGGGCAACCTCAAAGGATGCGAGTGAAGTTTCCACGTGCCGCGCTGGTGGCGAACATAATGATTGTCGGCGCCACGCTGCCCGCGACGCTCTATCCAGTGACGACGACGAACTCATCGGCCGCCCTGCCCCTCTATCAGTTCGTTGACACCGGCTCGGGGCCGCTACCCTGGAACGCGGTCTCCTTCGAGAGTTCGATCAACGACACGACGATGCTCGGGAACCCCCACGCCGCGAGCGAAGACGGTGAGGACGTGCTCACCTATCGCATGGCCAACTCCCAGATCGGTCTCTTCGTGGAGAATGCGATCGGCACGACTTCGTGGACCGACCTGTCGACCCTGGTGGACACGCCCACGCCCGCCTCGGATCCGGTGGCGTTCTTTGACCCCTCGGGCAACGTCGGCGTTGTCTACGTGAGCACCCAGAACCACGTCATCCTGATCAGCTCGACGGTCGTGGTCGCGCCGCGAGGCGCCCACGTGGCGGGCACCAGCACGCGCCCCGCCTACGTGTTAAGCGACCTCTCGGCCAAATCGGGCCTGAGCGTGGCCGCCGGTCTTCCCAGCGTAGGCATCGACGGCGCCAGCGGGTTCGTCGCGGTACGCTCGAGCGCCAACCTCGCCGAAGTGTTTCCCCTGAGCTGGACCGACGACCACAACCCGCCCACGCAGGGCGCACCGGTGAACGTCTCTGCTGGCACGTCGACGGGCACGATCTCGAGCGATCCCGTCGCCCTCGCGGGTACCACCACCTCGTTCGCCGCCCTCAGCACGAGCGGGAACGTCGAACTCTTCACCAGTTCGAGCTCGAACTTCAACGCCTGGAGCGCGAAGAACCTCACCGCGTCCACGGGAGCGAGCGCGGCCCGGGGCAGCCTCTCGACGAGCGCGAGCGCCCAGTCGAACTACGTGGTCGCGCTCAGTGCGAGCGGGAACGTCCAACTCTTCACGTCGCCACTCGTCGTGGGCGCGACGAACTCGAGTTGGTCCCTCGACAACGTCACCTCGACGACGGTCGGCGCACCGCCCCTGGACGGCTCGGTCTTCGTCCAAGCCACGTCGACCCAACTGTTCATCGCCGGTCAGGCCGCCAACTGGGGCGACCTGTTCGTGCTCACGAGTTCACTCGGCTCGAGCGCCTGGACCGCCACCGACGTCTCGGTGACCGGTGGGAGCGCCGCTCGTTCCGTGGGACCCGGCGTCACTGGTCTCATCCAGGGTGCGAACCTGGTGCTCTACGCCGCGGGCGTGAGTTCACCACCTCCCCAGGGCGTGGGCGTGTACGCGATTCCCACGAGCGACTGGTCCAGTGCCATCGCCAGTGGTTGGCCCATCATCAGTGACACCGGCGGGCTCGGCACCCAGAGCACGCCGTGGGTCGGGTTCACGAGCGCCAAGAGCGTCGCGACCTCACCAGATTTCCTGCTCGGCCAGAGCATCTACAACTCACATAAACGCGTCACGTGGTTGTCGTTCTGGACCGTGAGCGGACCACTCAAGTCCCAACCCCAGACGACCGCCAGCTACTACGGCAATGGTTTCGCCGCCGGCGCGTGGGTCGCGACCCAGATCGACCAGTACCGTGGCCTGGGCGTGGGGCTCAAGCCCGACTGGGTGGTCTTTGACCCCGAAGGTTATCCCGACAACCACTCGGGTCTCGACGCGCCCAGCGGTTCGTCCAACGCCGTGCTCGCGACGTACGCGACCTACTGGAGCGCCATGCTCTCGGGCTGGTCGAGTGGACTGGCCTCGGTGGACCCGTCGCTCAAACCCGCCGTCTACGCGACCCAGTCCGAGTACCGCAACTACAACTTGACGAACCAGTCCCTCTCGGTCTTTGAAGCGGTCGCCTTCGCCAACGGCGGTCCGTTGCCGGTCGCGGGCGCCACCGGATCGAACGTGCGCGGCTACATTGCCTACGACGCGTCGTGCACACCGACCTCCACCCTCCAAAGTGAGGTCAACACCCTGACCAACCCACCCTGGTCGGGCCAGTTCAACACCCTGCAGTTCAACGCCGGGGTGTACTGCGCACCGGTCTCGCCCTAGGCTCGGGCCATGAGCGACGAGCACGACTCCTCGAGCGACAAGTCACCTGACCTGAAGGCTCGCCTGAAGCAGATCACCCAGCCCCTCATCGATTCGCTCGATTCCAAGATCCGTGACCAGGTCGACCACCGCGTCGATGAGAGGGTTGACGAGAAGGTCGAGCAATCGCTCTCGGCGCGACTCGCGGTGATCGAACGGGCCATCGCGGACCTCGATCGCGAGATCAAGGAATTGAAGAAGGGCGCTACGACTTAGGTCCGGATCCCATCTCGGCGCGACGCTCACGGTCGCGACGAATCGCGAATCGGACGGTGAGCACACACAACACGATCACCGCCACGACGAAGATCGAGAAGACCGCGATGAACACGACGCCACGTTAGGTCGTGTCACAGGCCTGCGCAAGAGTGGACCCATGGCAACGTGCACCGACCCCTCTCCTCGTAGCGTGGTCGAGGCACTGCGCGGTGACCGGCGACGTCGTCCGCGCGTCGATTACTCGAGCGCCCCGGGTCTTCGCTCGATTCTCGAGGACGGGATCTTCTCGCTCTTCGAGAACACGGCGCCGGCCACGCCGTTCATCATTCGCGCCTCGTCACTGCGCCAGCAGAGCACGAGCACCGACATCGCACTCTCGGCGCAGGCTCGGGTGCGCGGCATCTTGGTGAACCACCTCCTTCGACTCTTGAGCGTGGGAGCGTCGGTGACCGATCCCTTTGACGACGCCCTGCGGGCGTGGCGACTCGAGGCGCGATCAGGTGACTTACTCGACTTCGTCGAACGCCTCTCCGGTGACGACCTCGCGCGCTTAGCGACGGACGTCACCGCTCACGCGGTGACCCTCTCGCGTTCCCTCGGACCAGTGTCCCCGCGTTGGATGGCGCGAAGCGCGGTGCGAGCGACACAGATCCTCTGCAACGGTTCGGTCATCTTGCGCGACGTCGTCGATCTGATGGTCGGCACCACCGTCGGCGAGGTCGCGAACGTGGCGCTCTTTGACGTGACGACCGCCCCGCTCGGTCCAGGCGCCGAGCGAACGATGCGCTACCACGCGCTTGTCCAGACGTTGCGAAGTGGTGTCGTGCCGCTTCGAACGTCGTCGTTCTCAACCGCGACCGGAGAGATGTGGTCACTCGACGTGGACAACGAACTACTCACGCGAAGCGCCCACGAAGTGCTCGGCGCACTCGCGAACATCGCACAACACGCATGACGACCTTCACCCTTCGCCGCAACACTCCTCACGAGCTCAACGAGTTGGTGCGTGGCGCACCAGACGCCCTGGTCGCACTCACCGAGGACCATCGACGGAGCTTGTCCGCCCGATTCCGGGCGGTCCATTCCAGTGATCACCGTCGTCTCGACGCCTGGTCGGTCGAACAAGCTGGAAGGACGTCGTCGAGCTTCCGTTGGTCCCCCGCGACCGCACGGCGCCTGCTCGGCAACGCCGCCCTTCGACGCGTCGCGCGCGACCCGACGTGCGCCCCGAGCGAGTCGGTCACCGCAGAGATCGACGACCAGCTGCTTCGCTGTGCGTCGGGCTACGCGCGTGGCGGTTCGCTCGCGAGTTGGCTCGCCTCACTGGGCGCGAGCGATCTCGCCCTCGTTGGTGCCGAAGCCACGAACTGGTTGGTCCAGGTCCTCGAG
>JBEKWQ010000014.1:0-16969 GCA_049512875.1 Acidimicrobiales bacterium | reverse complement strand
GGACGCCAATCACCAAATCCACAACACTCACCAGTTCCCGATCTTGAGCCAGCCAAGTGACTGGCAATCGAAGGTTGTCAATCCTCCGCGAAATAGGCGAGGACAGCTTGATTTCGTCAATAGTTCGTACATTGCAATTATCGAGGAGGTTCAGCCGTATCAGCCCTCCACGGGACTCCAATCGCTCGCCACAATCCGCGATTTCTCTAACACCGACAAACACCGACTCATCCACGCAGTTCGCCGAAGGTTGTTGGCGAGTCCGTCTGTTTCTGCCACCCAGACCATTCCGCTCACCATCATTGGTGTCACCTACTCTGACCCAGACTCCCCCCTCGAAAACGGCACAGAGGTCGCACGTGTCCGATCTCACTTCGACATCACTTTCAACCCCATTACGGGCGCCCCTGATCTTCCGCACGGCTCGGAAATGAACATGCAGGTGGACATGAGGATGACGGTCGTCTTTGGCCCACCCGGGCAAGAAGATACCCGGATTGGTGATTTCAGAAACTGTCTCGCTGACTTCCGCACGCTGTTGGCTCGTTTTTGACACGTCACTCATCTCACGCCCCCTTCGGGTGCGTCAGGTATGTAAGTGCCCTAACTAGGCTGTTTTTATGATTCGCGTGCGTCGACGGAGCACGACTCAATCAACTCCTCTTCTGGTCTTTGCGGGCGCTCTCGTGCTCGGACTTCTCGCTCCCACCTGGGCCGGAGCACAAACGATCGCTCAGACCCAAGCCGAGATCGCGCAACTTTCGTCCCAGTTGTCCCAGCAGGAGAAGACCTCCGAGATCACTGCCAACGAATACGACGCCGACCAAAGCGAACTCGTCACCTTGAACGCGAGCATCGTCAAGCTCCAGGCCAAAGAAGTCACCAAGCGGGCCGCCATCACCGTCACCTCCCAGAAACTGGTCACCTCGATCGTTCGCGCCTACGTGGACGGAGCGGCCGACGCCCAGATCCTGGCGCTGTTTAACCAGGACATCACCAGTAGCGACGCTCGTAAGGTCTACGAGGACCAGGTCATCGGCAACCTCACCCAACTCAAGGATGCTTACGTCCGAGAGAAGAAGTCCCTTGACTCGACCATTGCCGATGTCGCCGCACAGCGCTCAAAGGCTCAGCGGCAATCAGTGATCATAAAGGCCCTTCTCGCCCAGAACGTGAGGAACGAGAACGCCACTCGCGCGACGCTCGAAGTCGTCACCGCGAAACTCAAGACCGAGATTATTGCGTACGAAATCAAGGTCGGGGTGGCCGCCGCCAGGGCGAAGAACACCGCCGGCGAAGAAGCCGCGGTCGCGGCAGCGTCGGCCGTTGGCGGCCAGAGTGCGGCGAACGAGGTGATCGACGCCATCCAGGCGGCCCTGCCGACGGTCATCAACGGCACGCCGGCGGGCACGGCCCAAGGACTGGCGGCCCTGAATGCCGCGAAAACACAAATCGGCGTTCCCTACGTGTGGGGAGGTGAGACACCCGGCGTCGGTTTTGACTGCTCGGGCCTCGTCCAGTGGGCGTGGGCCAAGGCCGGCTTCACGATTCCTCGAACCACCGAGACTCAGTGGGCAGAACTCCGTCACATCCCACTTACCAAACTCCAACCCGGTGACCTCCTCTTTTATTACAACCTCGACGGCGACGATCAGGTCGACCACGTCGTCATGTACGCGGGCAGTGGTCCCTGGGGCACCAGCACGATCATCGCCGCAGCCCACACGGGCACCGACGTGAGTTTGGCGCCGATCTTCACCTTCGGCCTCATTGGCGCCGCGCGACCATGAGCGAGCACCCGGAGGTCACCACCTCCATCGTCATTGCCGCGTTCAACGAATCGCAACGTCTCGCCAATGGCTACGAACGACTGCGTCCAGTTCTCGAGCAACTCGGCGTCGACGCGACCGAGGTCATCGTCGTCGACGACGGCTCGAACGACGGCACGCTGCGCGCCGCCCACGACGTCTACGGTCACTTGCCCGAACGACTCTTTGTCCAGCAACCCCGTAATCTCGGCAAGGGCGCGGCGGTACGACTGGGCATCGCACTCGCGCGCGGCGAGAAGGTGATCGCGGCCGACGCCGACATGGCCATTCGGCCCGCGTACTTCCCCGACATCCTCGAGGCGCTCTCGCGCGCGCCACTCGCCCCTGGTTCACGCACGAGCGAAGGTCGAATCAACTACGAGTCAATACTGCGCACCGCGGCTGGAGGAATTTTCAACGGACTCGTTCGCCACTACGCCGGGACAAACATTCGTGATACCCAGTGCGGCTGCAAGGGCTTTCGCCTTGGACCCGCGCGCCTCCTCGCCCTCGTAGGTTTGATTGACCGCTTCGCCTATGACGTTGAGCTCTTTTTCCTCGCCGACCAACTCGGACTCGCCGTCGAACCGGTCACGGTCGAATGGGACGACATCGCGGGTTCGTCAGTGAAGGTGAGCCGCTCGTCGTTCAATGTCCTCAGCGACCTTCGTCACCTGTCACGGACTCGTTACCAGAACCCCGTGATCGAACTTCCGCCGGGGGTCGACGCTCGAAAGGTTCGTGACGCTTCGCGACAAGCCCGCCTGCAGGGACTCGTGCTCGCAAGAGGCCACGACCTCGACATGCTCGTCCTGGCCCGCGATGGTGCCCTTGGCGGACTCAGCGTCGCCACGGCATTGGGTGGCCACCTTCGAACTGCCGAACTTCATGAGTTGCGCGAGCGAACACTCGAAGCGGTCTAGTCGACGTCCGGTAACAGCCAGTTGGCGACAAGTTCGGGTGCGCGGTCGTTCCATTCCTCGGCGGTGATTGCGTAACGCGCGTGATCCTCCCAGGCACCGTCGATCTCCAAGTACCGCTCCGCGATGCCTTCGAAACGCAGACCGAGCTTCTCAACGACGCGTCGCGACGGGGCGTTCCTTGGAATGATGTTGATCTCGATCCGATGCAGACGCAGTGACTCAAACGCGTACTGCATCATGGTCACGACCGCTTCGGGCATCAGGCCGCGACCAGCGACTGCTTCGTCGATCCAGTAACCGATGTAGGCCGACTGCAGCGGTCCTCGCTGGATCGACGAGAGCGTTATCTCGCCGACGAAACGACCCTCGAAGAAGATGCCGAAACCGTAGCCTGTGCCCATCTGACGCTCTCGCTCACGAATGGCGCACCGGCTTACGAAGCTTCGCTGGTCCTCGGCGAGGTGTGACGAATGTGCTGAACGCGGCTCCCACTTAAGAAGCCATTCGTGACACCGATCACGAACCTCGAGCCAACCGTCGTAGTCGCCTTCATTCATGGTTCGAAGCACCACGCGTCGACCGTGCAGGGATATCGGCGAGTAGATGCTGGCTCGCGCGGTCACCACGGACGATTCCTCATCTTCACATCGTTGCAGGTACGCTGCGCGAACGCACATCAGGCCTGGAGCGACTGCGCAATTCCGTCGAGGATGTCGTCTTCGGACGTCAACAATTCGCTGGCCCCGAATCGGTCCATAACCGCCGCGAGCACGTAGAGGCCAGCGGTGAGAACGTCCTCGCGCCCCTTGACCATCCCCGGGTGACGCAGACGATCCTGGGGTGATTCCGAGGCGAGCGTCTTTCGCCAGCGTTCCACGCAGGCTCGATCGAGTAGGCGGTGGTGGACCAATTCTCGCTGGTAGGTCGCCGAGCCGGCGTCAAGTTGGGCCAGTGTCGCCACCGTTCCCGCGAGTCCCACCAGACGGACGTTTCTCGTAACGCTCGAAAACGCAGGAACGAGTGAGAATGCCCGGTCGAGTTCCGCCGCAATCATGGCGCGCGCCGCTTCGTCGTGTGACTCGTCCACCACCGCGCTGCCCAGGGCCCGCTCGGTGACTCGTACGCAACCCAGCTGCATCGAGAAGCTCACCAGTGTGCCGTCGAACATCATCGCCAATTCGCTCGATCCTCCCCCGATGTCCACGACAAGCGTCGAGCGCGAGTCTGGCGCGAGACCCAGGGTCGCGCCCCGGTAGGAGAGCGCCGCTTCTTCTTGGCCGTCGAGAATCCGCGCCTCGACGCCGACGACGTCGCGGGCGCGGGCGAGAAAGTCCCGACCGTTACGCGCGTCGCGCACCGCCGAGGTCGCCACGAGCAACCCTCGGCTCACGTGCAGTTCGTCCATCGAGCGTCGATAGTCCCCCAGCACGTCCAAGGTTCGCTGCATCGCCGTCTCGAGCAAGGTGGTCGAGGCGTCCACTCCCTCGCTCAGGCGAGTGATGTGCATCGAGCGACGAAGCGCACCCTCGGGGTCAGCCACGAGGAGCCTGGTCGAATTACTACCGCAATCGAGCGCGGCGACAACGTCACCCACGCACGTCCTCCAGCCGAAGTTCGGGCAGGCCGATCTCGAGGGCGACCAGCGCACCCACGGGATCGTCGAAACCGACGAGGAAATTCGCGAGGTGCGCGTGCAGGCACTTGACGCCCACCCTCGTGCCGCCCACGCCACCGATGGCCTGGGCGGCGTCCGCTTGCACGGTCGCGGCCAGTCGCCGGCGCGCGTACTCTTCGTGAGCGCGTTCCAGCTCGGTCGAGTCGACCATCGCTTCGAAGCGGTGTACCCCACCAGCGCTCTCGAGTCGACTCACCTTCTCGTGAAGCTCCCGGTCAACCAGCCAGTAGAGCGTCGGCATCGGGGTTCCGTCACGGAGGTGTGGTTCGTTCTCGATCACGACCGGGGAACCATCGGCGCGCCGCACGATGACCGCACACCGACCCGCTAACGGACGACCCACGAGGTCCTCAAGGATCAAGAGGTCAGCCGGTGACGCGTCGTGAAAGGTCAACGCCAGAACTCAAGGGTGCGCACGAAGCGCGAGAAAAACTTCGGCAGCGACGTGTGCGATGCCCGACGCACTGCTGTGGACGACGCGCCCGCCGTCGTGGCCGACAACGGAGCGACGAGCGGTTGAAGTCCCGGGTCTCCGGTGTTCTGAGAGACGTTGCCCGGTAGCACCTGGATGAGGCTCTGGCCCGGGGACACGAGTTGATACTGAGCTCGCGCGAGCATCTCTTCGGCAGCCTTGGTCGATACCGAACGAGCCTGGTCCTTCAAGTCCTGACTCTGACGACTAATCGAAGCGATCTGAGATGACGTGGCGTCGATCTCGCTTTGCTGATGCCAGAGGGTGGTCAAGGGGAACCACACGACGAGCATGACCGCTGCGGTCACAAAAGAGAGTGGAAGCATCCACCTATTGTGAGTTCTCGTGGTAACGCTATGAGTAACTGACACCTGCCGCCCCCGACAAAGACGCTGCACCAAGAAAACGGGCCTGATCCCCGAGTTGTTCCTCAAGTCTCAGTAACTGATTGTACTTCGCCACTCGGTCTGAACGTGCCGGGGCGCCAGACTTTATCTGACCCGCGTTCGTCGCCACCGCGAAGTCAGCAATGGTAACGTCTTCGGTCTCTCCCGAACGGTGCGATATCACTGAGGTATAGCGATTGACGTTGGCCAGACGCACGGTGTCGAGTGTTTCGCTGATCGTGCCAATCTGATTCAGCTTGATGAGAATCGAGTTTGCAATGTGTCGATCAATGCCCTTTTGGAAGATGGTCGCGTTCGTGACAAAGATATCGTCGCCTACGAGTTGCAGTTTCTCGCCGAGCTTCTTGGTCAACGCCAACCATCCGTCCCAGTCCTCTTCAGCCATGCCGTCTTCCAGGGACACGATCGGGTAGCGACTCACCAGGTCCGCCCAATAGTCGACAAACTCGTCACTGGACAGGACTCGTCCTTCGCCGTCAAGGTGATAGGCGCCATCGCGGAAGAATTCACTCGCCGCGGGGTCGAGCGCAATCGCCACGTCGCGACCCGGTTGGCGACCAGTGGACTCAATGGCTTCGACCAGTACTTGCACGGCGGTTTCGTTGTGGGGAAGGTCTGGCGCGAAGCCACCCTCGTCGCCCACGCCCGTCGCGAGTCCGCGCTTACTGAGCACGTCCTTCAGCGCGTGATAGGTCTCTGATCCCCACTGCAACGCCTCGCCAAACGACGCGGCACCAATGGGCATGATCATGAACTCCTGAAAGTCAATGGAGTTCTTCGCGTGGACACCTCCGTTGATGACGTTGAACATCGGCACCGGCAGCACGTGGGCGTTCACGCCCCCGAGATACTGGTACAGCGCAAGGTCGCACTCCATGGCGGCCGCCTTGGCCGTGGCGATCGACACGGCCAGGATGGCGTTGGCCCCCAGGCGACCCTTGTTCTCAGTACCGTCGAGGTCGATCATGGCGAAATCGACGGCACGCTGGTCATTGGCCTCGTAACCCTCGAGGGCGTCGTTGATCTCACCGTTGACGTTATGCACCGCGGTGCGCACGCCCTTGCCGCCCCATTCGGGTCCGCCGTCGCGCAGTTCGACCGCTTCGTGAATACCGGTTGAGGCGCCACTGGGCGAGATGGCGCGGCCGTAGGCACCCGACGCGAGATGCACTTCGGCCTCGACCGTCGGATTACCGCGCGAATCAAGAATTTGACGTCCTATGACAACTTCAATCTCACTCACGGCGTTTCTCCTCAACGATCAAGAACAAGGCTACTAGCCCTCGGAGAACTACCTCTCGCCAGATTCTTCGAGCGTTCGGATCTCGTCGAGCAATCTGAGCGCGCTCGCTCGCAGCACTCCTTCGAGGTCGACGCCCACGAAACGCGCCTCCTCGAGCAACGCAATCAGAACCTGCGACCAGGCGGGTGACACGTCCTCGGAAGATGAATCTTTTGCATTAGAAGAGACCCGGTGAAGTTCTTCGAGTGCGCCGAGTGCCGCTTCGTGTGTTTGCTCGGGACTTCTCGACACCCGACCCACGAGTTCGGACTTGGCGAGCAGTTTCGCGTAGAGCGAGAGCGCGGGTAGCTGGGTCGCGATGCCTTCGGTCACACTGGAACGACCCTTTTCGCTCGCCTTGAGCTTCTCCCAACGCGCGGCGACGTCGCTCGAATCATTCACGTGCACGTCACCAAAGACGTGCGGGTGGCGGTACGTCAACTTGTCACGCACCGCGTCAGCGATCGTGGCGAGGTTGAACAGTTCTTCCTCATCAGCGAGTTCGGCGTGAAAGACGACCTGAAACAAAAGATCCCCAAGTTCTTCTTCGACGTGGTCCACGAGCTGGTCGTCCAGCGTACCGGCGTCTTGGGCGCTGACCAAAGCCTCGAGGGCGTCGAGCGCCTCGTAGGATTCCTCGAGCAGGTGGCGCGTGAGGGACGCGTGGGTCTGTTCCTGGTCCCAGGGACACTCGGCGCGAAGTCGCCGGGCGAAGCGCACGAGGTCCTCCATGGCCTCACCGGCGCCACGGATTCCATCGATCCAGATCGACGTGAGGTGGTCGGCGTCACGAAAGCTCGCGAGTTCGCGCGCTCGAAGCTGCTCGAGACGCTGATCGCTGAGGCCAAGGTGAAAGAGCACGGTCACGAGCGCCTCGGGGTGCAGTCGGCCCGCCACGACGCTGAGGACCTCGGGCGAATAGGTCTGAAGGACGAGCAGGGGTCCGGGCCCGGAAAAGTGCTCGGCTGAGTCGAGTGCGTCAAGGATCCGCAGGCCCCGCGCGACCGGATCAACGCCCAGCGCCGCGCACGCGACGTCAATCACCGACACGGCCGGTTCACAGACCACGAAGACGTCGTCGCGGGCTCGAAGAAGCTCCACGGTGCGCTCGGCGACCACCGGCGAACCGGGCACCACGTACACCACCTCGCGGTTCGTCGACGAGGCCGCGAGACGACAAAGGTCTTCGGCGATGCGCACGTACAGTTCGTCGAACGACACCGCCTCTTCGTACCATTGGTCGTAGCTCAGCACGTCGATCAAGCCCGCCGCCGCGGGGTGCACGCGCGTGCGCAAACGAACGACCGGTGATTCGACGATCAGACTCATGGAGCGTTGCGTAATCAGACTCTGGTCACCCGGGCCCAGACCAACGACTCGAACGGTGGGCTGGCTCACTTATATTTCGAAGTGGACGCTGTCGTTAGATTCGCCGCGAGGTCGAGCGAATCATTCGAAGACGGCAGGGCTGGTACGAAGACCGACGGGCCCGAGCTCGACGAGGTGATACCCCAACGACCAAAGGCGGAGTTCACGCCAACCGCGCTCGCGTAGAGGATGCCTTCTTCCTCGGAACTGGCGGCCGTTGAGTTCAGCGACTGGATGTCCGAGATCACGGCGCTCGCGGCCTGCGTGAAGGGCGTCACGGTCTCCTTGGTCGGCGCGACGAATAAGGCCATCTCGCTGCCGTTATCGGAGATGTACTGAGGCGTCGTCGAGAAGGCACCAACCTTGGTCGTACCCACGTCGGCGCGCACGCTGGCAAACGAGGTGCTCGAGGGCGCGTAACATCCGTAGGCGCCGCCTTTGGCCGCCGACGCGTCTAAAGAGAATTGTTCGGCCAACGCGGCGACCGACTCGCCCTTCGCCCGGGCGGCGCTGAAGGCGCCCAGCTTGGTCGGCGACACCAGTGCGATACTCACGCAGATCGTGTCGTACTGGGCGACGTGGTTCGTGTAGTACGACTTGATCGACGTCGTCGTCAACGGGATCGTGGTGTCGAGTCTGCTCACCAAGTAGGTCGACATCGCCTGTTCAGAAATTTCGGCGCGGCGCATTTCAGTGGGCATCGCCGCCAGGGCCTGGGCGGCTGTGCCGGGGCAGGTGTACTGCGCCGACGTCGCGGCCTCGGACAATTCTGACTCGAGCGACGACTCCGCTTGGGCGAGGGCCGCGGCGCTCGGCGCGTAGTGAAAGGTCGTTCGCACGTAGTCAGCGACCGACAGACCCTCAATGCGAAGGTTCGCCCACGTCGCGGCGGTCGAAGCGGTCGCCGTGTCTCCCCCCGCGCCCGGTCCCAAGCTCGTGCGGCTCAGCGCGTCAAGGTAGCACTGGAGAGTGGGGGTCTTGGCGATGACGCTGAGTTCGGCGAGGAACGTCGAGTTTGAGACCTGGGATCCCGCCACCGACACCGCGCCAGTGGAAGTCGTCCAGCCATAGAGTCCGGCCCCGACTAAGGCGAGCACGATGAGGACAACCAGACGACGCACCGTTCCATGCTACCGAGTGTGCACTAGGACTCCGCAGACTCGGCGACCAACTCCGACAACAAGCTGAGCAACGCACCGGGTGTAACTTCGTGCTCGTCGCGCTCCACGCGAAACTCCCGAGTCCCTTCGTCGTAGGCGCGTGAACCGTGGAGCCGACGAACCCGCATTTGTTGACTGAGCGACAAGACGAGAGGTCCGAGACGCACGACGGGCCTGGAACGGACTCCGACCTTCGCGGGCAATACTGCGAGGCTGGTGACACCCAATTTCATGCACCAGAGACGAAGTTCACCAAGTTCGAGTAACCCACGCGCGGCCGGTGGTAACGCGCCGTAACGGTCGACCCATTCGTCGCGCAGGTCCTGGAGTTCTTCCACGGTGTTCACGTTGGCGAGGTGACGATACGCCTCGAGGCGAGCGTCGTCGGCCTCGACGTAGTCCTTAGGAAGATGCGCCTCACCGGGCACGTCGAGATTGATCGTGACCACCTCGGGCACGACGAATCCCTTGGCGTCGGCCACGGCTTCGGCGACCAACTGGACGTAGAGGTCATAGCCAACCGCCGCGACCGGTCCAGATTGATCGTGACCGAGCAGGTTGCCCGCGCCGCGAATCTCCAGGTCGCGCATGGCGATCTTGAAGCCGCTGCCGAGCGCGGTGTTGTCGCCAATAGTGCGAAGTCGCTCGTAGGCGGTCTCGCTCAACACCTTGTCGACGGGGTGAAAGAGGTACGCGTACGCGCGTTGGCCACTTCGTCCCACCCGCCCCCGCAGTTGGTGCATCTGTCCCAAACCGAGACGATCGGCGCGGTCGACAATCAGCGTGTTCACCGAGGGCAGGTCGATCCCCGACTCAACGATGGTCGTGCACACGAGCACGTCGTAACGACGCTCCCAGAAGTCGACCATCACGCGTTCGAGCGTTCCCTCGTCCATCTGGCCGTGCGCAATAGCGACCCGGGCGTCCGGCACGAGTTGGGACAAACGTCGAGCGACTTCATCGATGTCCGCGACCCGATTGTGCACGAAGAAGACCTGACCCTCTCGCAGAAGCTCGCGACGAATCGCTTCGACGACGGCGGGTTCGCTGTACTCACCCACGTGGGTGAGAATCGGACGGCGGTCCGCGGGCGGCGTCGTCACCATCGAGAGGTCGCGAATGCCCGCGAAGGCCATCTCGAGCGTGCGCGGGATCGGGCTCGCGCTGAGCGTGAGCACGTCGACACCCAGTGACTTGGCCTTGATCGCCTCCTTGTGACCGACGCCGAATCGTTGCTCCTCGTCGACGACCAGCAGGCCCAGGTCCTTGAAGACGACGCTCTCCGACAGCAGACGATGCGTGCCGATCACCACGTCGATCGTTCCCTCCTTCAATCCCTGCAGCGTCTCTTTGGTCTCGGCGTCGTCGACGAAGCGGCTGAGGAGGGCCACGTGCACCGGAAAGCCCGCGTATCGATCAGTGAAGGTGGCGAAGTGCTGACTGGCGAGAAGCGTGGTCGGTACCAGGATCGCCGCCTGCTTGTTGTCCTGGACCGCTTTGAAGGCCGCGCGAACGGCGAGTTCGGTCTTGCCGAAACCCACGTCCGCGCAGACCAAGCGGTCCATGGGACGACTCAGCTCCATGTCGGCCTTGATGTCCTCCATGGCCTGGGCCTGGTCGGTGGTGAGCGTGAAGGCGAAGAGTTCTTCCATTTCATGTTGCCAGGCCGTGTCGGGACTAAACGCGTGGCCCTTGGCAACACTTCGCTGTCGATAGAGGTCGACCAATTCTTGGGCGACGAGGAACGCCGCCGCGCGGGCCTTCGCCCTGGTCTTTTGCCATTCGGCTCCACCCATGCGTGACAGCGCGGGCGAGTCGCCCCCCGAGTAAGGGGTGAGTGCGTCGATCTGTTCAGTCGGCCAGTAACTACGGCCGTCCTTGAACTCGAGTATCAAATAGTCGCGCGTGGTGCCGTTGATGGCTCGCGTCGTCGTGCCCGAGAACCTGGCGACCCCGTGCTGGCGGTGCACCACGTAACTGCCGACGGCGAGGTCGTCGAAGAAACCGTCCACGTTGCGCGCCCTGGTTCGCGCGGCGCGGTGTACAACTCGACGCCCCGTCAGGTCGCTCTCGCTCCAGACCACGAGCTCGGGCGCGTCGATCGTGAATCCCGCGGGTAGCGGACTCTCGAGCACACTGAGGCGCACGTCGAGCACCTTGGCGGGATCGGTCGTCACCTCGAGGCCCTCGGCGCGAAGCTGTTCGGCCATGCGTTCGACGCCCGCGGCGTTCGAGGTGAGCACGACGCCTCGACGAGCGACACTCCAGGTACGCACGTGCGCCGCGATACGTGAGGGGTCTCCCTGGACCACGGGGGGCGAACCCAGATTGAGCCCCGAGACGCCCAGTGAGCCCACCGTCGGCTCCAGGGCGATGTCCACGCGTGCGCCGAGCGTCTCGCGCCAGTTCG
This sequence comes from Acidimicrobiales bacterium, assembly GCA_049512875.1. Taxonomy (GTDB): domain Bacteria; phylum Actinomycetota; class Acidimicrobiia; order Acidimicrobiales; family RAAP-2; genus RAAP-2. Next base: position 5,464 of record JBEKWQ010000014.1, on the reverse strand, counting down.
CGTGCAACAGCGGTACTGGTGAACTCGCCCGCCAGGTCGCCGCCACCGCGTCGGTGAGTTCACGCTCCTCGTCGAGCAGGTCGCCCCAACGTTGACGAACGCGTTCGGGTTCGACGACGAGAACGCTCACCGAGCTGAGTTCATCGAGCAACGTGCGAGGCTGCTCGACGAAAAGCGACATCCACCCCTCCATCCCGTCAAAGAGCTGGCCAGTTGCCAGGCGGTCAAACATCTCGCGTCCCCAAGGTTCGCGCACCACGAGCTCCTCACTTCGACGGCGCGACGCATCACCGGGCACCCACTCGCGTGACGACGCGATCACCGCCTGTTCGAGGTCACGCATCGATCGCTGATTCGAAATGTCAAACGAGGTCAGTCGCTCGAGTTCGTCGCCGAAGAAGTCCAGTCGGATCGGTTCATTCCCCTGAGCGGGCCACACGTCGACGATGCCCCCGCGAACCGCGAATTCGGCACGGTGCTCGACGAGGCTCTCGCGTCGGTATCCCATCGAACCGAGCCCTTCGATGAACTTGTCACGATCATGTACCGCTCCGCGGCGCACCACCAGTGGCGCCGTGGGGGGTTCGGGCGCCAAGATCTGACCGAGCGAACGCACCGACGAGACGACGACACGCGGTCGGGTCCCTTCGGCGAGCCGCCATCGAAGCAGCGAGCGGGTGGCCATCACCGACGTGTCGGGACTCACGCGTTCGAGCGGGTGGGTGTCCCAGCCGGGCCACAGGGCGACTTCGTCGTCGGGTCCGAGCAGCGACTCGAGCGCGTCGCGCAGGTGCTCGGCCTCGGTGGACGTCGCGCACAACACGAGCAGGAACGGGACCTCGAGCGCGTAGGAGGCGACCGTCAGGGGTGTGGCGTACGAACTGGGATTGAAACCTCCCGCCGCGTTCTGGGCACGCAGAGAGGGTCCCACCAATTCAAGAACGCGCCGCAGTCCACGCGCCTCAGTCACGCGTGCCGTTCACCTGACGCTGCGCCTCTTCGAAGTCCGAGTCCAGTAGGAATTCGAGAGCGTCGGCGGCCGCGGCGACGTGTTCGTCGTGTTGTCGCTTGCTGGTACCCGTGAGCGGGCGAAGGACGTAGTCGGTCACTTGCTCCTTGCGCGCCGGACGACCGATCCCGATACGCAACCGCGCGAAGTCAGTGGTACCGAGGGTCTGAGCGATCGACCGCAGCCCGTTGTGACCAGCGAGTCCGCCACCACGACGTAATTGCAAGCGGCCCGGCTCTAAGTCCAACTCATCGTGGACAATCACCAGGTGCGCGAGGTCCACGAGTGAGGTCCGCTTCAACAATGGTGGGATCGCGGCACCGGATTCGTTCATGAACGTAGTCGGCACCGCCAACGTGATGGGACCCCGGCTCGTGGTGATAGTGGCGCTCAGGGCGCGTTGACGACTTTCGAGTTTGAGCGTCGCCGCGCGTCGCACGCACACCACGCGCACGGCGTCGCCTCCGACGTTGTGGCGAGAGCCGGCGTAGTCGATTCCAGGATTTGCCAGTCCGACGATGAGCAGAACACTCTCGGCTCCTCGACGGCCCTCATTTCGTGAGCGCCGAAGCGCCACGGCGAACTACTCCGCGACTGGCTCGGTGCCGGTCGCCGTCTTGGCGACGACGGCAACACGACCGGCGCGAGTGGTCACGACCGTGAGTGAGAGATCGCCCGCCGGCTCGACGCCCTGGGGCAGGACGACGTCTTGGATTCGAATGGACGAACCGACCTTGAGCTCGGAGATGTCCACGTCGATGTGCGTGGGGATCTGGTCCGGACGGGTCTTGATCTCCAGACTGAACATCTGCTGGTCGACTTCCCAGTCGGCGTGACGTACTTCGACGGCGTCACCAATGAGGTGCAAGGGAACTTCGGCCACCACGGGCTTGGTCGGGTCGATCACCTGAAAGTCAATGTGCGAGACGGTCCCACGTACCGGGTGACGCTGGATCTCGCGCGCCATGACGAGAAACTTCTTGCCGTCGGCGTCGAGGTCGATCAGCGAGTTGAGACCCTGCTCACCCGACATCGCCGTGCGAAAGTCCTTCGCGTTGACTGAAATGGGCAGCGTACTGACGTCGTGGCCGTAGATCACTGCGGGGATCGAGCCCGAGGTGCGAAGACGGCGGGCGTGACGCGAGCCCTTCTCGCGGCTCGTCGACGCGCTCAACGTGACTGTAGACATAAGAATCCTCCAACGAATGGCTGGCGCCAAACTGGGCCCCGCACAGGGTTCTCAGTCTAGCCCTTCGGACATTGGGGCCTGGCTAGAGCAGGTTCTCGCCCCCGAAGATCTCCGAGACCGAAGAATCCTCGAAAATCGCCGAAATTGCGTTCGCCACGAGCGAGGCGACCGAGAGGATCTCGAGCTTCTCGAATCGACGTTCGGGACCGAGCGGCAGGGTGTCGGTGACGATCACGCGGCTGACGGGCGCATTGAAGAGACGGTCAACGGCGGGCGGTGAGAAGACTGCGTGGGTGGCCATCACCCAGATCTCCTCGGCTCCGTGGGCCTTGAGCAGGTCACACGCCGCCACGATCGTGCCGGCGGTATCGATCATGTCGTCGATAAGGACACAGTGCCGGCCCCGGACGTCACCAACGATGTGGCGAGCTTCGGCAATGTTGGACGTTCCTCGTGGTCGAGTCTTGTGCACGAGCGCAAGGTCGCAGCCCAAATGCTGGGCGTAACGCTCGGCGACCTTCACCCGACCCGCGTCGGGCGCGACGACGACGAGTTCGCGCGGGTCGGCGTTCGCCTTGAGGTACTCCTCGAGCACGGGAGCGGCCACGAGATGGTCGACGGGTATGTCGAAGAAACCCTGAATCTGGCCCGAGTGGAAGTCGACTGACAGGACCCGATTCGCGCCCGCAGTTTGGAGCATGTCGGCGATGAGCTTGGCGGTAATTGGTTCACGACCGGCTGACTTTCGGTCTTGGCGCGCGTAACCGTAGTTGGGGATGACTGCGGTAATGCTCTTGGCCGACGCCCGTTTGGCGGCGTCAATCATGATGAGTTGCTCCATCACCGCACTATTGACGGGTGACGAATGTGTTTGCACAATGAACACGTGCGCGCCCCGGATGGATTCGTCGAAGCGACAGTGGATCTCACCGTTGGCGAATTCGCGGACGTTGGCTTCGGTGAGATCGATACCCAATTGCTTGGCGATGTCCTGGGCGAGTTCGGGATGACAGGTCCCCGTCACGAGCACGAGACGGCGCTTGGCGAGGGACTCCACGGCGCCAGCGTACAAGGTCGGAGGTCGTGGATTCTTTAGAGCTGTTGAAATGGGGCGACGGTCTCGCCCGGACCGACCTTCGCGCCCGGCGTGAGCACGACGAAAGAACTGACCCAGGCCCCCTCGCCCACGTGCGCACCATTCGCCTCGACGCCTCCCACCACGGCGCCCTCGCCCACGTGCGAATCGGTCAAGAACGCGTTCGGTCCAACCTGGGCTCCGCGCTCGATCACGCAACGTCCCTTCAACACGGTCCCGGGTAGCAACGACACATCCGCTTCGATCAGGACATCCGCGTCGACGTAGGTGTGCGACGGGTCCCACATGGTGACGCCGCTCATCATCCATTGCTCGTTAATCCGCGCTCGCATGACCGCTTCCGCTTCGGCCAACTGTGCGCGGTCGTTCACCCCGGCGGCCTCGGCGGCGTCCTCACACACCAGTGCGCTCGTGACGTGACCGCTGTCATGGAGCGCGGCCACGAGGTCGGTCAGGTAATACTCGTTCTGAGAGTTCTGCCGACCGATTCGACGAAGCGCGGGGCCCAGCAGGCTCTCACGCACGACCATGATCGAAGTGTTCACCTCGTGGATCAGCCGCTGATCATCGGTGGCGTCGCGTTCTTCGACGATCGCGGCGATTGAGCCATCTTTGGCGCGAACCATTCTCCCGTAACCGTAGGGATCGTCCAGCTCCGCGCTGAGCACCGTGAGCGACGCCCCGCTCGCGTGGTGGTGGTCCAAGAGTTGGCCGACGGTGTCGTGGCGCAAGAGGGGCGTGTCGCCCGGCACGATCAAGACGTCACCGTCGGTGTCACCTACTTCGCTGGCGACCGTCGACATCGCCACCGACACGGCGTGACCAGTTCCCAGCTGCTCCTCCTGCTCGACGAAGGTCAAGTGCGCGTCCTCGCGCGCGCGCTGCTTGAGCGAGGACTCCACCCAGGGTCCGGCGTGACCCACCACGACCACGGTCGCGACGACGTCGTCGTGGGCGAGAGCGTCGAGGACGTAGAGCACCATTGGCCGACCACATAAATGATGAAGGGGTTTGGGTCTCGACGAGCGCATCCTCGTTCCCTCACCCGCGGCAAGTACCACGGCACAGGTAGGGCGGCTCATACCTTCTATCTCTACCAGTTCTGCGTCCCGTACGATTCGACCGTGGCCGATTTCTCGTACGACGAGTTTTCACTTTTTCACGAGAACCTTGAGGAATGGCACCTTGACGTTCCCGTTCCGACGGTGCGGCGCTTCTTTGTTGTCGTCGACGGACTTCGCCAGTTGAGCGGATTGGCCTGGGGTGACGGCGAACCTCAGATGACGCTCGTGCACGGCGGCGCCCAGAACGCCCACACCTACGACACCGTCGCGTTGGCGCTGCAGCGTCCTTTGCTCGCACTAGACCTACCCGGTCACGGACACTCCGACGCCTCGCCCTATGGTTCGTCGGCGGTGGGCGGTCATGCTCGTGACGTCGCGAGCGCCCTCGATCAGTTAGCCCCGGGTCCCCACGCCCTCGTCGGTATGTCCCTTGGAGGTTTGGTGTCGCTCGTGGTGGCGAGCGACCGTCCCGACCTCGTCAGTTCACTGACGTTGATCGACATCACGCCGGGCGTCAACGCACAAAAAGCGAAGCACATCACCGACTTCGTCAACGGACCCACTTCCTTTGACGACTTTGACGCTCTGCTCGCTCGCACCATTGCACACAACCCCACCCGCTCGGTCTCGTCGTTGCGCCGGGGCATCTTGCACAACGCTCTCCAACGTGACGATGGAACCTGGGTGTGGCGCCACCAACAACACCCCACGGGCGAGTTCGCCGCTCCTGACGTTGGTGACCTCTGGGATCGACTCGGGGCGCTCGAAATGCCCGTGACCCTCGTGCGCGCCATGGCGGCGGGATCGGTCGTCGATGATGAAGACGAGGCCGAAGTAGTGCGCCGACTACCCAAGGCCCGCGTGGTTCACGTCGCCGGCGCGGGACACTCGGTCCAGGGCGACCAGCCCCTCGAGCTCGCCGCGATTTTGAACGACTTCGCGACCTAGTGACACCGGCCGGCGTGTTCAGGAACGCGGGAAAGAATCTGGCTGGCGGGGGAGGGCTCGAACCTCCAACCTACGGATTCAAAGTCCGGCGTTCTGCCAATTGAACTACCCGCCACTGCATGTACGGTAACAATCTTCACAGATTCTTAGCGAATGAC
>JBEKWQ010000013.1:0-17093 GCA_049512875.1 Acidimicrobiales bacterium | reverse complement strand
GCGCGGTTCCCGAGCGCCTAAGCGGAACGGCCGCGGCGTCGGCCGCCCTCGCGAGTGAGATCGCGGCCTCCCTCGATCAGGCGATGGCACCGCTGGCGCACCTTCAAGAGGATGAGCTTGAACTCCGATCGCGCGACGCCAAGGAGATGGGTCAGCGCACGCTCGCCAATCGCAAGGAGCTCGAAGCCCAGTTCAAGCGCGAGCAACGAAAGTTTCGCATCGACGAGTTGCGATTTGGCCTGAGCGCTCTCACGGAGGTCTACCGCGAGCGACTTCACCAGAGCCTCGAGAGCCTTCAGGAGGGCGACACGCGCAGCGAGTACCGCGTAGGGGCGTCGCTCGCCGCCATCGACGTGCTCGCACAAACTAACGAGCGACTCTCGTCCAATATTGACGAAACCCTGCTTTTGAACGATCTGATGCTCTCGCTGATGACACTGTGAGCTGGAATCACTTGGGTACGCGCGGCGCTTCGGGTAGAGTTGCTACTCGCGCCTGGGTAGCTCAGTCGGTAGAGCAACGCATTCGTAATGCGTAGGTCAGGAGTTCGAATCTCCTCCCAGGCTCCACGTCAAAGGCGCGCCCTTCGCGCTAGAGCTGGGTCTCTCGAATGCATCGCTCGAAGTCCTCGGATCGCTCGAGCCAGTTCTCGTAGCGGTCAAAGCTCGGTGCGGCCGGAGAAAACAGCACGACACCCGTGCCCGTGAGTAGGGTCCGCGCCCGGTATACGGCGTCGAACATCGAATCGACGACGAAGACCTCCACGACGGCGTCACCGCCGCGAAGCTCGCCCGCGAGTCGCCGACCCGCGTCTCCCATGGCGATCACCCCCGTCGGCGCCTCCCGTTGGCGGATCGCTTCAGCCAGTTCCGTGTAGTCGACGCCCCGGTCCAGCCCTCCGACGATCAGCGCCACGGCGTCGAACGCAAAGACTTTCAGCGCGGCGATCGTGGGCAAGGCCGTGGTGGCGAGCCCGTCGTCAACGAAGCGAATTGTCTCGTTGTCGCGGGTCTCCGTTGCGACGAGGGTGAGCCTTCCCTTTAGGGGTACGAAGTTCGCCGCACGCTCGACAATTCGAGCGCGCAGTTCCTCGTGAGATAGTCCACTCAGTGAGGAGACGACCGCGAGCGCGAGTGCGACGTTGCTGTGACTATGGTTGCCGAGCAAACCCAGCGACTCAGTCAGCTGGCTCGTGTCCGCGTGAACAAAGCGCACGTCACCACCGAGCTCGCCGGCGTCGTCGAGCTCGTGAAAGAGTGTCGCCTCACCCACCCACGTCACGTGCTCGCCCGCGGCTCTCGTGATCGACAGTTTGTCGCTGCGATAGATGTCGAGCGAACCATGCCAGTCGAGATGATCCGATCCGAGTGACGTGACCACGATGTTCGCTGGTGCGACGTCGATGTCGACGCACTGGAAACTCGAGACCTCGAGCACGAGCCAGCCCGCCGAGGTGTCGAGGGTCGGATCGTAGGGGGGTTGGCCGAGATTCCCGAGCGCGAGCGCGTGCTCGCCCACGCACTCGAAGAAAAACGCGATCAGTGAGGTGGTCGTTGACTTTCCCTTGGTTCCCGTGACCGCCACGACCCGCGATAGTTCGATCTCGTGGAGCCAGAGGTTGAGCGCTGACGTGACGTAGACACCGTTGCGCTCGAGTTCGAGCACGTCAAAGCGACGCCGCGGGATTCCCGGACTTTTCAAGACGACCTCACAGGTCCGGAGTGCGTCAAGCCCGCCCTCGCTACTAACGATCACCTCGGGCCCGAGCCCGGGTGCGTCGTCCACGATGACCAGCGACGACGCCAGACCATCGAGGCGGTCGCGGGTCGCGTGACCTTCCACGCCAAAGCCGAGGATCCCGACCCGCCTTCCCGTGAGGTCAGCAAAGCCAGTGGGCCGGAACACGGCTGGGTCCTTGGGGCTCGAGAAGTTCTTGGAACGTGCGATCTGGACTCGCGAGGCGCGCCGTTGTTGCGAGGGACCCAACGTCGGCCCACTCTTTGAGGTCGGCGACCTTCACGAGTGCGACGGCACTCTCGTCGGGGTCGCCCACGCACTCAAAGGGCTTGTGGTCCTGGCCAATACCCACGAGTGCGCGCAACTGTCCTTCGAGGGCGGGGTCGGCGAGAGGCTCGGCGTCGAAGATCGACCGGAGTTGTCCACGTGTCAAGAACGGTGCCAGGACCAGGTTGATGAACAGACACTTGTCGCAGACCCCGCACCAGTTGCTCAGTCGCTGGGTCTGGTCCTGACTGAACGCGCGGTTGCAACTTCGAAAGACGTGGTGGTACTCGGTGCGCTCGGCGAACTTCTGGGCGACCCACAACTCGCTTCGATCGCGTAGGAAGCTCGCGACCTCGACGCTCGAACCGACCCGTTCGTGGATCGCGTGGGCGATCAACTCCTCAGCGACCCAGGACTTAGACCACTGGTGATTGACGTCGCGGTTGTTCCAGTGGAGGTTGGGTTCGGACGCGGAGTGCTCATTGCTCATCACGATCCCGCCTCGTCCAGTGGCGAGTGCCGCGATTGCGGCGAGGAGAGTAATCATCGCGGTCACGGGTACGTGACCGTTGAAGAACGTCGCGTCACCCTTGAGGATCTTGGCGTCGAGCGATCGGGACGCGCGCATGATCGGGAGTCCGGTGACCTCGGCCGTACGTTCAAGCGCAGCGAACCGACCGCTCGAAGGACTCACGATGAAGAGCGTCTGATCGAGGTGAGTTGAGATCTGTGTCGTGGTCACGACCGAGTCGATGCCGCCCCCAAAGGGGATCAGGACCTTCTGGGGATCGGTCGGTGCTTTCTGCGTTTGTACTGCGGCGCCCCCCTTAATGACCACGTCTTCGAGTGAGAGCTCGTTGCGGTAGGCGAATTCGCCCAGTCCGTCCACCAGCGCCGCCCGGAAAAGCTCCTCGCCCGCGATTCCCAGCGTCGTCGAACCGAGGTCGATCGCGCGCGCGGCGCCCGCCTTGTAGTAGGAGAGACCCGCCACCAGGTACCAGAGTTCGCTGAGCAAGCGCACCGCGGGCTGGTCGAGCGTTTTAACGCCCTCGAACGTGACGGTCTCTTCAAAGGAGGTCCCGTCTTGCTCGTACCGGGCCCGCAGTGTCGCCTGTTCCACCTCGAGTCCCACGTAGGAGAACAGCTCAGCGCGGCGCTTCACGAACGGGCCCGGTCCATGTTCGTTCATGCTACGACGACCTTCGCGCGACGAGGGCGAAGCGCCCACACGGCTGCTCGGCGCGCGCGCTGTAGAAAATCGTCGCGTCATCCGTGCTTTCCTCACAGATCCTCACGTGGTCGTCGCGTAGTCCAAATCCCACCAGGAGTAGCGCCGCGACCTGACGAAGGTCGAGCAGCGAACGGTCACCCTGATCGGGCTGAACCGTGCCCGGCAGGTCGCGAAAGTATTCGGCGACGTCGGGGCCGACCTGGTAGCGCCGCACCGAGATCGAGGGGCCGAGCAGCGCGTGCACCGACGTCGGATCGCTGAACCGGTCCACCGCGTTCTTCAGGACGTCGCCGCGCAGACCCCGCCAACCCGCGTGCACCACGGCGAAGTCTGACGATTGCTCGTCCACCAAGAGGATGGGCACGCAGTCCGCGACCATGATCACCAGCGCGAGGTCCGGGCGTGAGGTGAAGAGGCCGTCGGCTCGTACGGCGGGCGCGTCGGGTTGGGCGTCTGCGACCCGGTCCCCGTGCACCTGGTCGGCGAAGACGAGTTGGTCTGCACTAACGCCCATCGCGCTGGCGACGCGAGCTCGATTCTCGAGCACGTCGTTCGGGTCGTCGCCGACGTGCAGGGCGAGATTGAGCGACTCGTAGGGCCCCTTGCTCACGCCGCCGACGCGTTCAGTGACAACCGCGTCAACGCCGAAGCGGGCGAAGGCACTCGCGTGGTGGACGCGTAGGGGCCCACGAACCTCGGGACGGAGCGCTATCGGGACTGGCACGTCGCACAAATCCCGTTGAGTTCGAGCACGTGGCGAAGGTCACGGTAGCCGTGCTGGGCCGCGATGTCGTTGGCCCATCGCTCGAGATCGGGCGCGTCAACCTCGACGGCACCGCCGCAGAGGCGACAAGAGAGATGGTGGTGGTGGACGTCGACCACGCAGCGTCGATAGAGGGTCTCGCCCCGGTCGGTCATGACCAGGTCCACGTCGCCGGTCTCGGCCAGTTTCTTTAGTTGTGTGTAGACGGTGGCGAGCGCGATGGCGCCGCCGTTCTTAGTGATAACGCCATGGAGGTCTTGTGCGCTCACGAAACCCTGGACCCGGCTGAGCGCGCTGATCACCTCGCGGCGTTGGGCGGTATTTCGCGTTGAAGTCACGACGAAAGCCTAGCGGTGTCCCCTTGCTTTCTGGAATGATTCTAGATAACCTACTTGGAATGATTCCAGAAAAAGGGTCTACCGATTCTGCCAAGGTTTGCGTGGCGAGACGCGTGCTCGGTGGCGTCGCGATCGTGGTGGTCCTCGTGGCCCAGGCGTCGATCGGTGGGGCGTCGCCGCGGGGCCCGATTCAGGCGGTCGGCGCGGAGAACGAGTACGCCAACGTCATCGCCCAGATCGGAGGGCGTTTCGTGGACGTTCAGGCGGTCATGAGTAATCCCAACACCGACCCGCATACGTTCGAGGTCAATACGAGTGTGGCGCGCGAGATCGCCGCCGCTCAAGTCGTCGTGCAAAACGGGGTGGGTTACGACACGTTCATGCAACAGCTCGAGTCGGCGTCACCGAGTCGCGCGCGAAAAGTCATCAGCGCCCAGTCATTGTTGGGCTTGTCAACGAATACCAAGAATCCGCACCTCTGGTACAAGCCAGCCACGATGCCACTGGTCGCCGAGTCGGTCGAGCGCGCTCTGGTCCAGATCGATCCGAGTGACTCCGCGTATTTTCGACAACGTCTCGCGAGATTCGACACGTCGCTCTCTATGGTGACGCGCGCCATCGCGCAGTTTCGTGCCAGGTTCAAGCACGTGAAGGTGGCGACGACCGAACCAGTGGCGGACTATCTGCTCACTGCTCTGGGACTCGATAATCTCACGCCGTTCTCCTTTCAAGCCGACATCATGAACGGTGTCGATCCGAGCCCCGAGGACATTGCGTTCCAGCGCAGTCTCTTCACTGATCACGTCGTCAAAGTGTTTTGTTATAACGCCCAGGTGGGAAGCCCGGTGACGACCTCGCTGCGCGATTTGGCCAAGTCGTCTCGGGTGCCGATCGTCGCGGTCTACGAGACGATGCCGGCACCGGGCTACGACTACCAGAGCTGGATGCTCGCTGAGATCAACGCGCTGATCAAGGCCATCGAACAGCACAAATCGACCACGTCGCTATGAGGAGGAACCATGGCTGGTCCTGATCTGCTGGAGGTGGTCGACGTCGACGTCGCCCTGTCGGGCCGCATGGTGCTCCACGACGTCAATTTTCGCATCGACCACGGTGAGTTCACGGGACTTATCGGATCGAACGGCGCGGGCAAGACCACGTTGCTTCGCGTGTTGCTCGGGCTCCAGGAGGTCGTTCGCGGACGAGTCCTGATCCACGGCGAGCCCATGACGCGCTCGAACAGTTCGGTGGGGTATGTCCCCCAGAAGGTCCTCTTCGAAACGGACGTCCCGGTGCGTGTACGTGACTTCGTCGCCCTGGGAATCGACGGTCACCGGTTCGGGCTGGCTCGACGCACTCGTCAGACGTACGAATTGGTCGACGAGATTCTCGATTCGGTCGAAGCGACGCCCTTTGCGAACAGGCGGATCGGTTCTCTTTCGGGTGGTGAGCAGCAGCGCGTCTTGATTGCCCACGCGCTCGTGAGCAAACCAGAACTGTTGTTGTTGGACGAACCGCTCGCCAATCTCGACCCGGGAAGCGCCCAGGAGATCATCCAGCTCTTGCACTCGGTCGTCGCGAACCAGCACGTGGCGATCCTGCTCTCGGCCCACGAGATGAACCCACTCCTTCCGGTCATGGACCGGGTCGTCTACGTCGCCAACGGACGCGTCGCCAGTGGCACGACCGACGAGGTCGTCCAGCCCGGGGTTCTCAGTTCGCTCTACGGTCACCACGTCGACGTCTTGCGCGTTCACGGTCGCGTGCTCGTCGTGGCTGGGGACGACGATCACGACGGCTCTCACGTGGCCGACCATCCTGCGCTCGTGATCGAGTAGACGTGCACGTGCTCTTAGAACCCGGGCTCTTCTCGAACGACACGGTGCGCACCGCCCTCGTGCTCGGAGCACTCGTGTCGATCGTCTCGGGCGTCGTAGGCGTCTTTACGGTTCTTCGTGGACAGTCATTCGCGGGTCACGCGCTCACCGACGTGGCGACCGCCGGCGGGGCGGGTGCGTCGCTCGCGGCGTTATCGCCCCTCGCGGGTTTCATCGGCGGCGGCGTGATTGGTGCGGGGGCGATGGACGCGATTGGTGTGCAGCGCGTGAAGGACCGCGACGTCGCGACGGGCGTGGTGTTGGGCGCGGCGACGGGACTCTCGGCGCTCTTCCTCTACCTGATCACGCTGCAGACCACGACGACGGGTTCGACCCAGTCGATCCTCTTTGGTTCGGTTTTCACCGTCGAGCCGTCGACGTTGCCGGACGTCCTGGTCCTCACTGCTCTCGTGCTCGTTGGCCTCGCGGTCATCCGTCGCCCCCTCCTCATGAGTTCGATAAGCCCCGAACTCGCCGCGGCGCGCGGCGTTCGTCTTCGAGCGGTCGGCATTGTCTTCATGGTCATGCTCGCAGTGGCGGTGGGTCTGTCGGCGATCGTGATCGGTTCGATCCTCTCGACCGCCCTGCTGATCGGTCCACCCGCGAGCGCCCTTCGAGTGTCGACGCGGCTGTCGCGCGCGCTGCTAATCGCGTGCGCCATGGGAGTTGCCGCCACGTGGCTGGGAATCGTGTTCGCCTACGACAGCTACTACTGGTTCGGATCTGGTCGTGGGTTGCCGGTGAGTTTCTTCGTGGTCGTTGACGTGTTGGCCGAGTTCGTACTCGTGAGCCTCGTCGCGCGGCGTCGTCGGCGTCTCCTCGCGCCGTTCGGGCGAGGCGCACGCCCCGATCACGTGGGATGGATCTAGGTGTTCTCGAGTTTCATGACCAACGCGTGGCTGAGCGGCACCATCATCGCCTTCCTCGCCGGATCGGTTGGCTTCTTCGTCGTGCTGCGAGGTTCCGCCTTCGCCGCACACGCGATACCCAACGGCGCGTTCGCCGGTGCCGCGGGCGCGAATCTCGTCGGTGTCAATCCACTCGTCGGGTTAGTCGTCTTTGCCCTCGGTGCGGCCTTTGGCATCAGCTCGCTCAGTCGGCGTACCCGCAGCGACGTGGCGACGGCGCTCGCGCTCGTAATGATGCTCGCGCTGGGCGCGGCGTTCCTCGCCACGAGCAGCGCCTACGAACCCGCGGTGAACGCCCTTCTCTTTGGCGAGATCCTCGGGGTGAGTTCGAACGAATTGCTACCCGTCGCGCTGCTCGCCGTGGTGAGCGCCGTTGGGCTGGCGGTGCTCTATCGACCATTGCTGCTGAGTTCGATCTCGTCCGACTTGGCGGTCGCCAGGGGTGTCAACGTGCGATTGATCGACGTCTCGTTCCTCATCGTCGTGGCGTTGTCCTCAGCCCTCGCGGTGCCGGTGGTGGGAGCGTTGCTCACCTTCTCGTTGATGATCGGCCCCCCGGCCGCGGCGCGGATCGTCACCAGTCGCCCCCCGCGCGCGCTCGCGCTCTCGGTGGGGTTCTCGATGCTCACGCTGTGGGCGGCGGTCGCGAGTTCGTACTGGACCAATCTGCCCATCGGTTTCTTCGTGGGCACCTTGAGCGCGGCGGTCTATCTCGCGGCCAAGGTTTGGTCCCGCGCACAATCCAGGCGGCTTCGTCGCGCGCTTGCGTAGTCTACGGACGTGAACCTCGAAGAGAGTCTGCTCGCCCAGTGTCACTTTGCGCCGAGGGGACACGAGGTCGATCTGGCGGTCTCGGGCGGTCCCGATTCGCTCGGCCTGCTGCTGCTCGCTCGAGCGGCGGGACTTCTGGTGCGCGTGCACCACGTCGATCACCACGCTCGCGCGTCGAGTGGGCAAGAGGCCGAACGCGTGCGCGCGCTCTGTGCCGAGCTGAACGTTCCCTTCACGCTCCACGACGTCACGGTCGAACCCGGAACGAACTTTGAGGCCCGGGCTCGAGCCGCCCGCCGAGCTGTTTTGCCGGCGGGGGTGCTGACGGGTCACACGATGGACGACCTCGCCGAGACGGTGCTGCTCAACATGATGCGTGGCGCGGGTCTGGACGGTCTGTCGCCAATGATCGGCGATCCCACCAAGCCCCTGATCGACGTGCGGCGAAATGATCTGCATTACTTGGTCGCGGGCTCGTCCCTCCAGCCGATCTACGACGAGACCAACGAGAGTCCCGACTTTCGCCGCAACCGGGTGCGCCACGAGTTGCTGCCGGTGCTCTGTGACGTGGCGGGTCGCGACGTGGTGCCGCTACTCGCACGCCAGGCCGCGTTGGTGCACGAGGACCGAGCCTGGCTCGACGTGATCAGCGGCCCCGACCTCGCACGAGAACTCGAAGACGTGGACTGTCGCGAACTACGAGCGTGGCCGAGCGCTCGTCTTCGGCGCTGGTTGCGGACGCAACTGAGCCGCGACGATGCCGACGGCGTACACTCACCGTCCTCCGAGGAGATCGAACGCGCGCTGGGTGTCGTACGCGGCGACGTCGTCGCGACTGAACTCACGGGTAAGAAGCGACTGTCGCGAAGCGCACAACGGCTCACGCTCGAGTAGTGGCTCCACTACTCTCAGTGCATGGGTCAACATTCACCAGAGGACTTCACCGCACAGTGGGCGCAGCACGAATTAGGTGAAGTGGTCGTTTCGGCGAAGGAAGTGCACGACCGAGTGCACGAGCTCGGCCAACAGATCACCCGCGATTACGCCGATCATCCGCCACTGCTCGTGTGCGTGTTAAAGGGCGCGATCAACTTCATGTCGGATTTGATGCGCGCCATCGAACTTCCCGTCGAGGTCGATTTCATGGCCGTCTCCTCCTACGGTGCGGCGACCAAGACGAGCGGTGTGGTGCGCATCGTCAAGGACCTCGACGTGGACCTCGCGGACCGTGACGTGCTCATTGTCGAAGACGTGGTCGACTCGGGTCTCACCCTTAACTACCTTCGCCAGTACTTGGGGGCTCGAAGTCCCAAGAGTCTCGAGGTGTGCGCGTTGTTGTTAAAGGAGGGCGAGCAGCGCGTCGAGCAGTCGCTCAAGTACGTAGGTTTCACCATCCCCTCGGATTTCGTGGTGGGATACGGACTCGACGTGAACGAGCGATACCGCAACCTCGACGGCATCTACACCTTCGTCGGTAAGGCCTAGCGGTGGTCGACCACCCGCGGGTCCAGGCTCTCATCCGAGAACTGCTGGAGGCGATCGGTGAGGATCCCACACGAGAGGGTCTGGTCGACACGCCGCGTCGAGTGGCGGACATGTACGTCGAACTGTTCGAGGGCCTCGAGGCCGATCCCGGCGAGCACCTGCGCGTCACCTTCGAGGCCGGTCACGACGAGATGGTCATGGTGCGCGACATTCCCTTCACGTCGCTCTGTGAACACCACCTAGTTCCCTTCACCGGGCTCGCGCACGTGGCGTACCTGCCGGGACCCGACGGGCGAATCACGGGACTGTCGAAGATGGCTCGGCTCGTGGAGGGCTTCGCGCGCCGGCTCCAGGTCCAAGAGCGCATGACGACCGACATCGTCGAAGCAATGGAGCGCGAGCTGCATCCCAAGGGTTCGATCGTGGTGATCGAGGCGGAGCATTTTTGTATGTCGATGCGGGGCGTGAAGAAGGCTGGTTCGACGACCGTGACCTCGGCGGTGCGCGGGGTCTTTCGCGATGACGCGGCGTACCGGGCCGAGGCGTTGCAGTACATCCACCAACGAAGGTCCACGTGGCGCTGAGTCCGCTCGTCATGGGCATCGTGAACGTGACACCGGATTCGTTCTATCCCGCGACACGAACCCGGGCGAGTGACGCGGGGATCACCCGCGGCCGCGAACTCTTCGACGTGGGTTGCGACGTCGTGGACGTGGGCGGAGAGTCGACTCGTCCGGGCGCCGACCCCGTCGGGCTCGACGAGGAACTGGCGAGGGTACTGCCCGTGATTCGTGAGCTGGCGCTGCTGGGTCCAGTCTCGGTGGACACCAAGAAGGAGGAGGTCGCTCGCGCTGCGGTGCACGCAGGAGCGACGATCATCAACGACGTCTCGTCGACGCTGCTCGACGTCGCCGCGCAACTCGACGTGGGCTACGTCGCGATGCACGCCCAGGGCGACTCCAAGACAATGCAACTGAATCCGACCTACGAGGACGTCGTCGAAGAGGTGTCGGCGTTCCTCGGTGACGTGGCCGCCCGGGCGCGGTCACTGGGCGTGCGGCCTCTCTGGATCGATCCGGGCATTGGCTTTGGAAAGACGGTCGAGCACAACCTGGCGTTGCTCGCCCACTGTCGCGAATTGGTCGACCTCGCCCAGGGTTACGGCGCGGGAGTGCTCGTGGGAACGAGCCGCAAGCGATTCCTCGCTCGTCTGGGCGCCCACGAGCTAGGCGTGGACGAGCGCCTCGAGGGCTCGATCGCGACCGAGGCGTGGGCGATGCTCGAAGGTGTCAGTATGGTTCGAGTACATGACGCTGTCGCCGCCGTGCAGCTACGTGAGTTGCTCGTGCGCCCCGTCGAGGAGGTCGTCTCGTGAGGGGAAAGTGGGCCGCTGGCATCGAGCCGCGAAGTTTCACCTGGGTCTACAAAGGAATCCTCGCGGTGTCCGAACGTCCGGGGGGCTCGACGACCGTGCACCGACGCGTGCGCCGCGACGAGGAACTGCTGTGGTTGAAGCATCAGGGATTCGGCCGGGTGATCTCGATCCTTCCCGAGATGCAAAATCTCAGCGCGTACTTCGAACACGGGCTGACCGCGAGTCACTACGCGCTGCGCGGGGGGCCCCAGCAACGAGAGGTCCTCGAGGCCTGTTACGAGGACATCGCGAACTCCATGAGTTCTAACACCATGGTGCTGCTGCACAGCGACGAGGTGTCCGACCGTTTGCTCGGCGTGATCGCGGGCTACCTGGTTTGGACGAAGAAGGCGCCGACCGTACCCACGGCGGTCGCACTCGTCGAGCGACTCTTCAAGCGGTCCATCGGTCCCGAAGGACGCACGGTGCTGTTCGACCTACCCGAGGCGCCGTGAAGGACGTTATCGAACTACGCGAACTGCGCGTGGACGCAATCGTCGGCGTGCTCGAACGTGAACGACGTCGAGCCCAGCCCCTCGCCTTTGACATCGACCTCCACCGTTCCTTCACCCAGGCGGCCAAGAGTGACGACCTCACCAAGACCACCAACTACGCCGCCATCTTGACGTTGACGACCAAGGTCGCGGTCGAGGGGAAGTTTGTACTGCTCGAGACGCTCGCGACGCGCGTCGCCAAGAAGATCCTCGACTTCGATCCAGCGATCAAATCGGTCAGCGTCAGCGTGCGCAAGCTCCAACCGCCGGTTCCCGAAGACGTGGCGACGGTGGGCGTGCGCACGACGGTGTCGAGGTAGCGGTGCGACACGCGTACCTGTCGCTCGGCTCGAATCTGGGCGTGCGCGCCGAACATCTGCACGCCGGGATCCTCATGATCGCCTCGGGTGACCCGTACCGTCTGTCGCGGGTCTATGAGACCGAGCCGGTGGGCGACGTGGCCCAAGAGGACTTCTTGAACCTGGTCCTCGAGCTGACGACCGACGCCACGCCTCGCGAACTCCTCGAGCGCGCGCGCAGTGCCGAATCGGCCCGGGGCCGCAGTCGCGAGGTGCACTGGGGGCCACGCACCTTGGACGCGGACATCCTGTTGGTGGGCGAGGAGAGAAGTGAGGATCCCGAGATCCTGGTCCCTCACCCCCGGATGTACGAACGAGCCTTCGTGTTGTACCCCCTGGCCGAACTCGCCCCAGAACTCGTCACCGCCGAACAACTGGCGGCGTCGACCGGACGGGTCGTGGCTCTGGGTACACTCGAATCGTTGCGCTAACACCGAACGGCACCCTCGGGGCTGGAACGGATCGGAGCATGTATGAGAATCGCTGTCATCGGTACTGGCCGCGCCGGCACCTCGTTCGCACGAGCGCTTGGGGCCGTCGGCCATCAGGTCCAACTGCTTTCGCACGACGACCTGGAACGAATGGACTCGCCCGAGGTCATCCTGCTCTGTGTGCCCGACGACGAGATCGGAAATGTTGCCCGCGCGATTGCGCCTAGAAGTGACTTCGTGCTGTGCCACGTGGCGGGCTCGCGGACTTTGGATGTGCTGAAGGGACACGTGCGCGTTGGTTCGTTGCACCCGCTCATGACCCTGCCCTCGGGCGACGTGGGTGCGCAACGTCTCATCGGTGCTACCTACTGCGTCAGCGGCGATGAGGCGGTGGTGCGAATCGTCGAGTCGCTGCAGGGACGAGTCATCACCTTGCGTGACGAACAGCGAATGCTGTACCACGCGACCGCGACGGCGGCGTCGAATCATCTCGTCGCCCTGATGGGCCACGTGCAGCGACTGGCAGAGTCCGCGGGACTGCGACTGGAGGATTTCCTCGACCTGAGTCGTCGAGCGCTCGAGGACGTCGCCCTGATGGGTCCCGAACGGGCGCTGACCGGACCCGCGTCGCGCGGCGACGTCGAGACCATCGACGCGCACCTGAGTGCCATTCCCGAGGAGGAACGTTCCACCTACGTCGCGCTCGCTCACGCCGCCTTCGAACTCGCCGAGCGTCGCTCGTCAACGATCGCCTGACGTGCAGCGTCTCACTACCATCGCCGAATGGCGTGACTACGCGCAGCGCCAACGCGACGCGGGGCGTTCGGTCGGTCTCGTACCCACGATGGGGGCCCTGCACGCCGGCCACGCGTCGCTGTTCGACGAGGCGAAGTCGCGCGGTGACGTCGTACTGGCGACGATTTTTGTGAATCCTCGCCAGTTCGGCGACGCCGCCGACCTGAGGGCCTATCCCCACACGCCCGACGTCGACGTAGCGCTCGCCGAGGAGCACGGCGTGGACTGCCTGGTCGAGCCCACGCTCGACGAGATGTGGCCCGACTATCCGCGTTCGACCGCGACGACCGTGAGCGTGCGCGGCATCAGCGAACTGCTCGAGGGTGCGGGTCGTCCCGGGCACTTCGACGGCGTGGCGAGCGTGGTCGCCAAGTTGTTCGCGGTCACCGGTGCGTGTCGGGCCTACTTCGGCGAGAAAGACTTTCAGCAGATCGCCGTCGTTCGTCAAATGGTCACCGACCTCGCGTTGCCGGTCGAGGTCGTTGGCTGTCCGATCGTGCGCGACCGCGACGGACTGGCCTTGTCGAGCCGCAACCTCCTCCTCAGCGAAACCGCTCGTCGTCAGGCGCTCTCTCTGTCACACGCACTTTTCGTGGCCGGGCAGTCACACCTCTACGCGAGCGAGATCCGCCGGGCAATGCGCGCGCTGATGCAAGACGCGGGGGTGCGGGTGGCCTACGCCGACGTCGTCGACCCGCTCACGTTCCTGCCCACTCGCGATGACGAGGGCGGGGAACGTCGCGCGTTAGTCGCGGGCGTCGTCGACGGCATCCGGCTCATCGACAACGCGCCGGTCCTCGTCCAGGCGAGGAGGGACTGATGCTGCTCGCGATGGACGTCGGCAACACCGAGACCGTGATTGGTTTGTTCGGCCCCGAGGCGCCCGAAGCAGCTGACGCCATGGGCTTCGCACGCGCCAGCGGCGAGCACGGGCTCACCCATCACTGGCGCATCTCGACTGACGCGAACCGCACGCCCGACGAGCACGCCATGGTGCTCACCCAGTTGCTCGACCTCGAGGGCTTGGACCTGCGCACCGCGGTCACCGCGATGGCGATCGCCTCGTCGGCACCCGCGGTGACGACGCAGTTACGTCGCATGGCGAACCGATGGTTCTCGAGCCTGGCTCTGACCGTCATCGGACCGGGGACCAAGTCGGGCATGCCGATCCTCTACGACAATCCTCGAGAGGTGGGAGCGGACCGGATCGCCGACGCGGTCGGCGCGTTTGACCTCTACCCCGGCGCGTCGATCGTGGTGGATATGGGTACGGCGACCGTCTTTGACGTGGTGAGCGAACGCGGTGAGTACCTGGGCGGGGCGATCGCGCCCGGAGTGGCGATCTCGCTCGAGGCGCTCTACGCGAACGCTTCGGCGTTGCGTTCGGTCGAACTGGTCCGTCCGCGCTCGGTGATCGGTCGTTCCACGGTCGAATCGATCCAGTCGGGCGTCCTCTACGGCTTCGCCGCCCAGGTCGACGGCGTCGTGGAGCGGATCCTCGAAGAACTCGGCCCGGCGACGGTCATTTCGACGGGCGGACTCGCGGGACTTATCTCACAGCACACCAAGCACGTCCAGCACGTGGAACCATGGCTTACCCTTCATGGATTGCGTATCGTTCATGAACGTAATCATTCGGGAGACGCTTTGTGACCACGCCGTACGCCTTTGCCCACAACGCCTACGCCGCGGCCCTGCAGGCGTCCTACGCGCACTTAGGCGATGGCGAGGAGTCTGGCGTGAGCGTCAACGTCGCGGGTCGGGTGATGTTGCTGCGCACCCAGGGCAAGCTCGCCTTCGCGACGATGCGCGACTCAACCGGTGAGATTCAACTCTTCGCGCTCGCGGCGCTGACCGATGACTTCGAGGAGTTCGCGAAACTGCACCTGGGCGACTGGGTTGGGGTCACGGGTGACGTCGTTCGCACCAAGCGAGGTGAGTTGTCGGTGAAGGTCGCCTCTTGGGTTCGTCTCGCCGAGGCGCAGCATAACTTCGGCGACAAGTGGGCCGGGATAAGCGACTACGACCTTCGTTACCGTCATCGTGAAGCGGACCTGTGGGCGAATCCCGAGTCGCGCGAGGCGCTTCGACGGCGTTCGTCAGTCCTTCGTTCGGTGCGCGAGCGCTGCTGGGCAGCGGGATTCATGGAGGTCGAGACGCCGATCCTCAATCCGATCGCGACCGGGGCGGCGGCGAGACCGTTCTCGACGCACCATAACGCGCTGGACAGTGAGTTCTTCTTGCGCATCGCGCCCGAGCTCTGGTTGAAGCGACTCGTCGTGGGCGGTTACGAACGTGTCTTCGAGTTGGGACGCGTGTTTCGCAACGAGGGCCTGAGCCCTCGCCACAACCCCGAATTCACGATGCTCGAGCTCTACGCGGCGTACTGGGACGTCAATGACATGATGGCCTTCACCGAAGAACTCGTCGCGGGCGTCGCGCGCGACGTGCTCGGCACGACCGAGACCACCTACCAGGGACGGCCGTTCTCCTTCGCCACCCCGTGGCCACGAAGGACCATGGCCGAACTGGCGAGCGAGGCACTCGGTGAGGAGGTGTCGGTGCACACGAGTCGCGAACGCCTCGCCGCGCTCGCGAAAGATCACGGGCTCGACGTGCACGCGTCCTGGGGCGCGGGTCGCGTGCTCGCCGAGTTGTTCGAGGCGACCTGTGAGGAGTCGCTCTGGAATCCGATCTTCGTCACCGACTACCCCGTCGAGGTGTCACCACTCTCGAGGCGTCACCAGGGCGACTCGGAGCTCACCGAGCGCTTCGAGTCCTACGCCGCGACGCGCGAATTGTCCAATGGTTTCAGCGAGTTGATTGATCCAATCGATCAGCGGTCGCGTTTCGAAGAGCAGGCGCGCCTCGCCGCCGCGGGTGAGGAAGAGACGATGGCCATCGACGAGGACTACATCAAGGCGCTCGAGTGGGGCCTGCCACCGACGGCGGGGCTCGGGGTAGGGATGGACCGACTCGCCATGTTGATCGCCGACGTGGCGAACATCCGTGAAGTCATTGCCTTTCCCACGCTCAAGCCGTTGCGCGACTAGTACGAGGGCAAGTCCTCGAGTAGCGACTGGATCAGCGACGCGAATCCGCGACGCAACTCCTGGTTCTTCACGCTGGCGAGGGCGACGTGCGCCTTTTCGAGGAATGACTGGGCGGCGAGGATCGTCTGGGCGATGCCGTCGGTGGCGACCACGAGCTTGCGGGCCCGCTCGCGGTCAGCGTCGTTGAGGGGTTCACCAAGTAGCGCTCGGAGTTCGTCGCCCACGACCGGGTCGCGCAGGGCAAAGAGCGTCGGCAGGTTGTAGACGCCCTCGGCGAGGTCCTGGCCCGCGGGCTTGCCCAATTGGTTCTCGGTCGCCGTCACGTCCAGGATGTCGTCGCGCAGCTGGTAGATCATCCCGAAGCATCGCCCGAACTCGGCCAGGGCGTCGGCCTCGTCGGCGCCGTGCTGGGCGGTGATCGCCCCGACCCGACAGCTCGAGGAGAGCAGGGAGGCGGTCTTTCCTTCAATCGCCTCGTAGTAGTCGGCTTCGGTGCGGTGCACTGAGAAGGCGGTGCGCACCTCGGAGACCTGGCCTCGGGTGAGCCACGCGAGCGTGCGCGCAAGCAGACTCGCCATCTCGACCCCGAGGTCGGCCGCGATCGTCGCCGACCGGGCCATGAGGTAATCGCCCGCGACGATGGCGATGAGGTTGCCGTAGTGGGCGTTGACGCTGTCGACGTTTCGACGTATCTCCGCCTCGTCCATCACGTCGTCGTGATATAGAGACGCGAGATGCAACAGTTCGAGCGCCACGCCGCCCAACAGGTCCTCGCGCGAGGCCTCGCGGGCACCGCCGGTCGCTGCAGCGATGGCGAGCATTGGTCGTAGGCGCTTTCCTCCCGCGTAGATCAGGTGGGTCGTCACCGAGTCCAGGTAATCGTCACCAACGATGACTGATTCGGCGAGGAGTAACTCGAGACGTTGGAGATCAGATTCGACCAGGTCGAGCGCGAGGAGCTCCTGCGGGTTCACCCCAACACCTTAATTGGCGTGTTCTCGCTGGTTCGAGGGGCTGGAACGATTTGGGTTCGCACACCGGTACACTGCTAATTGTTGACGCGTAAAGGATGAACATTGTTCGAGCGATTTACAGACCGTGCCCGTCGAGTACTCGTACTCGCACAGGAAGAAGCACGTGACCTCAACCACGCCTTCATCGGCACCGAGC
>JBEKWQ010000012.1:0-17271 GCA_049512875.1 Acidimicrobiales bacterium | reverse complement strand
GAAGAGAATGAGAGCGGGTGACGGGGATCGAACCCGCATGGCCAGCTTGGAAGGCTGGAGCTCTACCATTGAGCTACACCCGCGTGCCTCACGTGAGGCTCGAACAAGTCTAGGCCACACGCTCTAGCGTGGAAGCATGGATTCGTCGCTCTATCAACAAGTTGGGGGAGAACCTTTTTTCGTTCGCCTCGTCGACGCCTTCTACGCCGGTGTCGAAAACGACGAGATCCTTCGTGACATGTACCCCGAGGACTTGGCCGAATCAAAGCGACATCTCGTCTTGTTCCTTATGCAGTATTGGGGCGGCCCGCCAACGTATAGCCAGGAACGTGGTCACCCGAGGCTGAGGATGCGCCACGCACCGTTTCTCATCGATAAACGAGCCCGCGACGGTTGGCTCGTGGCCATGAACAATGCCCTCGAGAGCGTCCGGGGTGACCTGACCGACGAGCAGTATGACGAGATGCGGGCCTACTTCGACATGGCGGCACATCAAATGAGGAACGTCTAGGGACTGACTCGTGGGCAAAAGCCCGGAGAGTTTGGATCCGTCGAGCCCTCATCGCCAGATGGTCACGAAGAACTTCACCCGATGCGACGTGACCGATGATGATTGTACTTAGCATTGAGATGTGGCGAAAAGATCGAAGTGGCGTGACGACGAAGAACACGTAATTTCCGTGACGCCGGTAGGTCGGGGATTGTGGACGCCGACGGCAGCGACGGTTGTTGCTTGTGTTCTCGTCTGGCTCGCGGTCAGCAATGTCCATACCATCGATGAATACCGAGTGCCGTTCGCCGCCGTGCTTGTAGTGCCGTGCCTCGCGATCCTGGCCACTCGCATCTGGCGGTGGCGCTCGCACAAGATTCACCTCACGAGCCAACGATTGGTCGTTGAAGGTGGCGTGCTCCAGCACACCCGTAGCGAGGTTGCCCTTCCTGATCTCGTGAAGACGCATGTGGTCCAACGGCTATGGGATCGCCTATCTCGACGCGGTGTCATCATCGTCGAAACGCCGTCGGGTACGTTGACGCTCGGCATGGTCCGACATCCCGCGGCCCTTAGTCGGCTGATAGACAACGAACGAAGGAATTACGCGACGAGTGGCGTGGCCTATGACACCGTCTTTGACTTTGACGCTCCCGAGGAAGACAATATTCACGAGAGCGAGCGTCGACATCGAGGGCACTGGCGATGATTGACGCAAGGGAACTGCCAACTACCCTCAAGGACATGGGAACTCGCTATCGCTGCACGGCGTGCGGTAATTTGACCCGATTTGACGTGGTCGAGACAACGTCGGTGCGTTCGTTCCATCATTACACCGTGGGTGGCGACCTGACGATCGAGGAGCCCGAAGTTATCTCGCGATCAATCGATTCGGTGACGTGTCGCTGGTGCGGCCACGGGCGCGACGTCGAGGTCGTTACCGAGTCCGCCTAAGTGCGCTCTTTTGACGCTCCGCGACCACGCTCCGCGCCCACGTCCCTTCGTGGACTGACCCTTCGCGGACAAACCGTCGAGCGGTCTTTTCGCGGCCTGACTCTGGTGGTGGCCATCAAGCCCCAGTGTGACGGTTGCCGGGCCTTTGCGGAAGCGAGACTCGAGGAATTTGAGGGTCTGGACGTCCTGCTCGTCACCGCACAAGACGACGTAGATAATGAATGGGCTGACGTGAGGCACGAGATCGTGATCGCTCCCGAATTACTCCACCAACTAGACGTTCGTTGGCCGCCGTTCTACGTCCTGATCGACGCCGATTCCGGCATGGTCCTGGTGGAGGGTGTCGTCTTCGGTCCCGCTCAGGTCGCCGACGAGATCAGTTCGTACGTGGCGAAGTGATGTCACAGCTGGTTGGCAGGGTGGAGGAAACGAAAGGTGTGACGTGACCCAAGGTTTCGAACTTTCCATCAGTTGTGACGAGTGCGTTCGTCGGGGTACTCCCGACTGCGAGGACTGCCTCGTGAGTTTTGTCCTCGGCGAGGAACCTGGTCAACTAGCGATGACGAGCGAAGAGGCTCACGTCGTGGAGCTCTTCAGTGCTCAAGGAATGATTCCTCGACTGCGATACCAACGTTCCACGACGCCGTACACGGACTAAGAGTCACGGTTGGCTAGCGTGTTTCTGTGACGCGTCACCTTCTCGTGACCAATGACTATCCGCCCAAGACGGGGGGAATCCAGGTCTACCTTCACGAACTCTGGCAGCGGTTGGAAGAGGGTCGGGCCGTCGTGCTCACCGCGACCTCGCACGAGGACGCGGTGAGTTTTGACCGCGCGAGCGCGGTCGTCGTCGAGAGGATCCCCGTACGCACGTTGTACCTGCCGACGCCACGAATCCTCGGTGCCATCGAATCCGCCATCGAGCGCCACCAACCCGATCTGGTTTTGCTCGATCCCGCGTGGCCACTGGGCCTGCTCGGACCACGATTGTCCGTGCCCTACGGTGTGGTGCTGCACGGCGCGGAGGTGGCGATACCGGGGCGCCTACCGTTGGTCGCGTCGTCCCTGCGTTACGTGCTGCGCCACGCGAGCGTCGCCCTCTGTGCGGGCCATTACCCCGAGAGCGAAGCGCGACGGTTAACGGCGGAGTACATGCCCCCGGTGATTCAGGTGCCGCCGGGAGTGGACACGAAACAGTTCGCTCCCTTGACCCCGAAACGGCGCAAGCAGGTGCGAGAGACGTTCGGCTTTGGCGAGAACGACCTCGTCGTGTCGTCGTACTCGCGTCTGGTGCCTCGAAAGGGAATGGACACTCTCATACGGTCCAGCGTCCGGCTCGCTAAGGACTTTCCGCAACTTCGTCTCGTCATTGGTGGGGCCGGGAGAGACCGGGAGCGTCTCGAAAAATTGGCCGCACGACTTAAGGCTCCCGTCACTTTTCTGGGTCGGGTGCCCGAGGAGGCCCTAGGCGAGTGGCTCGCGTCGAGCGACCTCATGGTCATGGACTGTCGTAGTCGATGGTTCGGACTCGAACAAGAGGGCTTTGGCATCGTGTTTCTCAACGCGGCGTCGTGCGCGGTCGCGGTCGTGGCGGGACGCTCGGGCGGTAGCCACGAAGCCGTGATCGACGGCGTGACCGGGTACGTGGTCTCGGCGTCGCGGAGCCCTCGCGCCCTGGCGACCGCGATGGCGGCGTTGCTGGGTGATGACGCCACGCGCGAACTCTTCGCGCGCCAGGCGCGACTAGTCGCAACGACGCTCTTCGAGTGGGACATCCTCGCGGGAACGTTGCGCGACGGTTTGGCACCCTACGATCACTTCGGTTCGATTGAACAACTGGCCTAGGGTGGAGCGGTAGGAGGCGGCGTGGCACAGCGAGCAACAGAATCAATCATGGTCAACGCCGCGCCAGAGGTTGTGTACGCGGTGGTGACTGACTTCGCGAACTACGCCAATTGGGTCAGTGACCTCAAGAGGATCGACGTACTCGAACGGGACGCGGACGGTCGGGCCCTCGAGGTCGAGTTCCGAGCCGCGGCCTTTGGCCGCTCGACGACGTACGCCTTGCGTTACGACTACAGCCGTGCACCCGAATCGATCAGTTGGCACCAGACGAGGGGTGACCTCACCGAGACCATGCAGGGTCAGTACCGCTTCGAACGGGTGGGTGACGCCACTCGGGTCACGTACGACCTCGAGGTGGAACTCTTGGTTCCGATACCTCACTTCATCAAATCGCGCGCCGCGCAACGTATTCAGACCCAGGCGCTCGGCGAATTGAAAGCCCGCGCTGAGTCAGTGCGATGAGTGATGTCGCGATTGGCATCGACGTCGGAGGCACCAAGGCCCTGGCTCTCGCCGTGGCGCGCGACGGGCGTGTCCTAGGCGAAGCGCAAGCCGCGACCCCCCACGACGCGACCCGTCAAGCGGGTGAAGCAACTGCGGGGGCACTCACCGACCTGGTGCACGAACTCGCGACGTTGCACGGGCTCACGGTGGGCGACACCCCGGTGGGCGTGGGACTTCCGGGTCTCATGCGAAGGGATGGTCGTCTCGCCTTCGCACCGAATCTACAGAGTGCCTCTGGAGCGGACCTCGGATCACTGCTGGGAACCTCACTCGCGAGTTCTCGGGTGTTCTGTGAGAACGACGCCAACTGCGCCGCGGTCGCCGAACACGAATGGGGCGCGGGTCGCGGCATCGACCACTTCGTCATGGTGACCCTGGGCACCGGCATCGGTGGAGGGATCATCGCGGACGGAAAACTGCTGCAAGGTCGAAGTGGTTTCGCGAGCGAGATCGGACACATGGTCGTCGAGGCGCACGGCATTCCTTGTCCTTGCGGGGCCATGGGTTGTTGGGAGCGCTACGCCTCGGGCAGTGGCCTCAAGCGCCTGATCCGTGAGGCCGCCAAAGAGGGACAACTGTCGGCCTTACTCGACGAGCACGGCAGTGCGGAAGAAATTCGACCCGAGGACGTGACTCGAGCGGCCGGTGAGGGAGTCGACGAGGCGATTGACCTGCTGCGCCAAATCAGCTGGTGGCTCGCGCTTGGACTCTCGAACCTCGTGGCGATTCTCGACACGGGGCATTTCGTCATCGGCGGAGGACTCTCGAGCGCTTCGGACCTCGTCTTACCGTTCACGCGTGAGTACTTGACGAATCTGGTGGAGGGGTACGAGAGCCGACCCGCGATCACCGTGACGTCGTCGATGTTTGGACCCCGATCGGGGGCGATGGGCGCTGCCCTGATCGCCTTCGAGAAAAATTCGTGAAGCTCGGCGTTCTCCTGCCGACGTTTCGCGCGGGCAGCGACGACGCGCTGAACGCCGCTCGCCTCGCCGCCGACGCGGGACTCGACGGCGTGTTCGCCTACGACCACCTCTGGCCCATGGGTTCACCGCAACGTCCGTCCCTGGCGCCGTTCGGACTGCTCGCCGCGGTCGCCGCGCGTCACGACCTCGTGGTCGGGCCACTGGTTGCGAGGGTCGGCCTGGTCAGCACCGAACACCTGGTCGAGCAGTACCGCACGCTCGAGCATTTCGCCCCAGGTCGGGTCATCGCGGCGCTCGGTACTGGTGACAAATTGTCGGCCGCCGAGAACGAGGCGTACGGGCTCGCACCCCTGGACGCGACAGAACGACGTGCGTTACTCGAAGACACCTGGCGTGAACTCCGTGGTGTCGTGCCGGTCTGGTTCGGCGCGGGGGCGAGCGCGACCAACGAGCTCGCGCGACGCCTCGGCGTCGAACTCAACTTCTGGGACGTCACGCCCGAACGACTGGCGCTCGAGAGCGCGCTCGGCGCCACGTGTTGGGCGGGGCCCGCGCCCTCTGACCTACCTGGTCACCTCGACGCTCTCCAAGGCGCGGGCGCGACGTGGGCGGTCTTCGATCCTCAGACGAGCGTCGACGAACTCAAAGAGTGGCGCACTACTCGCGAAAAAAGTAAGTTTCATTGATGGAATTCCGTCGCGTCAATGGCTTGCCGCCCTACGTCTTCGCTCAGATCAACGGTCTGAAGGCTGAAGCACGCGCCGCGGGGCGCGACGTGGTGGACTTCGGCTTTGGCAATCCCGATCTGCCGAGCCCCGACGTCGCGGTCGCCAAACTCGCCGAAGCCGCCCAGAATCCGAAGAACCATCGTTACAGCGCGAGCCGTGGTATCCCGAATCTCCGTCTCGCGATGGCGAACCGCTACAAGCTGCTCTTTGACGTCGACATCGATCCCGAGACCGAAGTGGTGACCACGATCGGTGCGAAGGAGGGGCTCACGCACCTCATGTGGGTCTTGCTCGGTCCTGGCGACAGCGCCATCGTGCCCAGTCCCAGTTACCCGATTCATCTGGCCGGGCCGGGGTTCGCCGGGGCGAACGTGATCACCGTGCCCATCCTCGACCCTGGCGCCAGCGACGTCGACCCCGGCGACGCGTTCTTCGAAGGTCTCGTGTCCGCCTGGGACCGCGCCGAGGTGAAGCCTCGCGTCATCATCTGTTCGTTCCCGCACAATCCGACGAGTGCGTGCGTGGACCTTTCGTTCATGCAGCGTCTGGTGGGCTTCGCGCTCGAGCACGAGATCGTGATCTGTCACGACTTCGCGTACGCGGACCTCGGTTTTGACGGCTACCGACCGCCCTCGATCCTCCAGGTCCCACGGGCCAAGGAGTGCTGTGTCGAGCTCTACACGCTTACCAAGTCGTTCTCGATGGCGGGATGGCGCGTGGGTTTCCTGGTCGGGAATCCCGAGATCGTGGCGGCACTGACCAAACTGAAGAGCTACCTCGACTACGGGACGTTCCAGCCCGTGCAGATCGCCGCCATCGTGGCGATGAACGAGGCCGTTGACTACCCGAGCCAACTGCTCGCGATCTACCAGACTCGTCGTGACCTCCTTCTAGAAGGGCTCAACAGGATCGGCTGGGAGGTGAAGCCCCCCCGAGGCTCGATGTTCGTCTGGGCGCCCATTCCCGAGCCGTACCTCGAGATGGGTTCGCTCGAGTTCGCCCGGTTCCTCATTGAAGAGGCGGACGTCGCCACCAGCCCGGGCGTGGGCTTCGGTGAAGGGGGCGAGGCGCACGTGCGTTTCGCCTTGATCGAGAACGAGTTGCGCACGCAACAGGCCGTGCGCAACCTTCGAAAAGCACTCACCAAACTCGGTTGAGGACGACGCTGGCGAGCGTCGAGGGGCCTAGGGCAAGCCGGCGTGCGGGGACGTAACCTCGGCGATCTCGATGCGGCCCTGTCGTTTGGTCGCGATCTCGAAACGGTTGCTCGAGGGCGAGGTCATGATGAACAGCGTCGTCTCGTTCTCGCCTCCCAGCATGCACGCAAAGGCCGTCTGGCTCGTCGTGACGGTGCCAGTGATCTCGCCACCTTCTTTGACCCGCAGGCACCGATTCGCCAGAGCGTCGGCGAGCCATATCTGACCGTCGGCGTCCAGACACATGCCGTCGGTGGCGACGAAGTCGAGTGGGGCCCACACCCGACGATTACTCAACGTGCCATCAGAATGAACGTCAAAGGCGGTGAGTCGAGGACCGAGGGTCTCACCCACGATGAGCGTCGCGCCGTCGGGGGTGAGGACCGTGCCGTTGGGAAACGCCATGTCGGCAACAGACTGGATGACCTGGCCGTCCTGGTTCAAGACCACGAGATTCGTCGTGGGCGGTGGGGACGCGAGTAGTCCCTCGACCCCGACCTCGGCGAGCAGGGTGTCCAGGTCGAACCCGAAGTTCCCCACGTAGCTGTAACCGGTCGCCGAGACCGCCATGTCGTTCGCCCAGAAGCCGCAGTAGTCACTGATGTCGGCGAACTCGCGGACCGAGCCCGCGCCAAAGCGAAGCACCCGATGGTCAACGCACGAGACGCAGAGCAAGTCTCCGCCCGGCAGCCAGCCGAGTCCCGACGGCTGGCCCTCGACGCGGTGCTCGAGTTTCTCGTCGGTGCCGTCTGCCTTGACCGAATAGACACCGAGGCGGTAGAAGTCCGAGAACCACAGTCGGCTCTCGTGCCAGCGTGGTGCCTCGCCAAAACTGAGTCCTTCGCTAATAATTCGTGACGTGTACTCGTCCATTGATCCCCTTTTCGACGCTACTTCATGCGCGAGCGCACGCACGTAACCAGGCCTCGTAGCCGACGTCGACGAAGGTCGGGTCCTCGGGGTTGAAGCGACGTTCGGGCTGCCAGAGCTCGCCCAACTGTTCGAGTGAGTGCCACACGCCGATTTCGAGCCCGGCGACGCTCGCCGCGCCGCGAGCGGTCGCCTCGAGCGACGAACTTCGTGCGACTGTGAGACGGCTGTTGGTCGCTTGGAGCTGCATCAACGAGTCCATCGCCGCGGCGCCGCCGTCGGCGCGAAGTTCGCGTAGTTCGATGCCCGCGCCAGCGAAGGCGTCGGTCATCGCGCGTACTTGAAAGGCCAGTGCGTCAACGAGCGCCCGCGCGACGTGGGCGCGAGTAGAGCCCTGGGAGAGTCCGGTGATTGAACCTCGCGCGTCACTTCGCCAGAAGGGAGATCCCAGACCGGTGAACGCGGGCACGAAGGCCACGCCCTCGCTGCTCGCCACGCTCGTCGCGAGTCCTTCGAGGTCCGAAGACGCCTCGATGAAGCCAAGTTCGTCGCGTAGCCACTGCACGCCCGCGCCCGCCACGAAGGCCGAACCCTCCACGCAGTACGCGGCCGGGCCGAAGGCGCCGAGGTCCCAGGCGACTGACGTAAGAAGCCCGTCAAAGACGCCCGGCGAACTGTCGCCGGCGTTGGCGAGCACGAACGCGCCGGTACCGTAGGTCGCCTTTATCAGACCCGGCGCGAAACACGCCTGACCGAAGAGCGCCGCCTGCTGGTCGCCGAGCACGCCGGTGATCGGCACGCCCGCGAGTTCGGGCACGATGTCGGTGCTGACCGTCGCGAAGTTGGTCGTCGAAGGACGGATGTCGGCGAGCGTGGAGGCGGGCACGTCAAAGAGCGCCATCATCGCGCTGGACCAATCGAGCGTGTCGAGGTCCATCAACATGGTGCGAGACGCGTTCGAGGGTTCGGTGAGGAACACACCGCCTTCGCTCGCGCCACTCAGCCACCACAACAACCAGGTGTCGATGGTGCACAGGCTGGGCGACGTCGCCGTGTCGAGCACACCCGCTTCGAGTAACCACTTCATCTTGGTCGCCGAGAAGTACGAGTCGAGCACGAGCCCGGTCGTTGATCGCACGAGGTCAGTTTGGCCCCCGCGCTCGAGTTGTTCGCAGTAGGGCGCCGTTCGCCGGTCCTGCCAGACGATGGCCCGATGAGCGAGGTGACCGGTTTCACGGTCGAAGGCGACCGTTGTCTCACGCTGGTTCGTGATGCCGATCGCGACCACCTTGTGAGCGTGTTCGAGGGCGTGGGAGGCGACTTCACGCAGGGTGGCGACCGCCAGGTCGGCGATCTCGGCGGCGTCGTGCTCGACCCAGCCGGGCTCGGGAAAGAACTGGGTCAACTCGCGGTAGGCGCTCGCGACGGGCGTGGCCCCTCGGTCAAAGGCGACGGTGCGCACCCCGGTGGTGCCGGCGTCCAGGGCGAGGATGAGCTCCATCTGGCGAAGGCTACCGAGCATTTTGGGGCGGTTACTGGGGTTGGACAGGTGGGTAAGAGAAAACTTGTGAAATGTCAAAAATAGAGTTGACGTGGTGTAATTACAGTGCTGTAATAACACAGCATCTTGCGACGCGTAGTGGCCCAACCACTACATATTGTGGCTAATGGGCTGAAAAGCGGTAAACTGAACAGTCCGAGTCCCGGTAGTGCGAGAGGCAAAGAAGTGTCGGATTCGGGGGGAAGAGAGAGATTGAAATGGCCATCGCACCGCAACGCTTAGGTATTGGACTTCGCCGATTCTTCACCACCGAAGATCGCCATCCGTACGACGAGGTCGTCTGGGACCGTCGTGACGCTCGTATCTCGAACTTCCGCGACGGCTCGGTCGCCTTTGAGCAATTGAACGTCGAGGTACCCGCCTCGTGGTCGTTTAACGCGACCAACATCCTCGCCCAGAAGTACTTCCGTGGCACACTCAACACCGCCGAGCGTGAGACCAGTCTGAAGCAGGTCGTGGACCGCATCGTCGACACCATCACGACGTGGGGCGTCGACGCCGATTACTTCGTCGACGACGAAGAGACCGAGACCTTCCGCGCTGAACTGAAGCACCTGCTCATCACGCAAAAGGCCGCCTTCAACTCGCCGGTCTGGTTCAACATCGGCGTAAAGGGCGTGCCCCAGCAGGGCAGCGCGTGCTTCATCCTCGCCGTCGAGGACTCCATGCGCTCGATCCTCAATTGGTACACCGAAGAAGGCATCATCTTCAAGGGCGGTTCGGGAGCGGGGGTCAACCTCTCCAAGATTCGCTCGAGCGCCGAAGCACTCGAAGGCGGCGGTACCGCGTCGGGTCCGGTCTCGTTCATGCGCGGCGCGGACGCGTCAGCGGGAACGATCAAGTCCGGCGGCAAGACGCGTCGTGCCGCCAAGATGGTCATCCTCGACGCCGACCACCCCGACATCGAAGAGTTCATCTGGTGCAAGGCGAACGAAGAGAAGAAGGCCCGTGTCTTGCGCGACGCGGGCTTTGACATGGACCTAGACGGCAAGGACATCACCTCAATCCAGTATCAGAACGCCAACAACTCGGTGCGCGTCTCGGACGAGTTCATGCAGGCCGTGCTCGACGACGCCGACTGGAACCTCGTCGCGCGTCACGGTGGGTGGAACGTGCGCACCGTCAAGGCCCGTGAACTCTGGCGCGACATCGCGCGCGCCGCCTGGGAGTGCGCCGACCCGGGTCTTCAATTCGACACCACGATCAACAAGTGGCACACGTCGTCAAAGACCGCCCGGATCAATGGTTCGAACCCGTGTTCGGAGTACATGCACATCGACAACTCCGCGTGCAACCTCGCGAGTCTCAATCTGATGAAGTTCTTGCGCAACGACGGACACTTCGACATCGAGTCCTTCAAGGCCGCCATCGAGGTGCTCTTCACCGCCCAAGAGATCATCGTCGGTGCCGCCGATTACCCGACCGAGAAGATCGGTGAGAACTCGCGCAAGTTCCGCCAACTAGGTCTGGGTTACGCGAACCTCGGAGCGCTCCTGATGGCCTCGGGACTCGCGTACGACTCGGACGCCGGTCGGGCCTGGGCGGCCGCGATCACGGCGCTGATGACGGGTCACGCCTACGCGACCAGTGCGCGTACCGCGGGTCGCATGGGTCCACACGAGGGCTTCGCCGAGAACGCCGAACCCATGATCAACGTGTTGCGCATGCACCGTGACGCTTCGTACAAGATCGACGAGTCACTGGCCCCCAGTGACATCCTCCAGTCCGCCCAGCACGCTTGGGAAGAAGCGGTTGACCTCGGCAGTCGTCACGGCGTGCGAAACGCTCAGGCGTCGGTACTCGCGCCCACCGGGACCATCGGACTGTTGATGGACTGCGACACGACCGGCATCGAGCCCGACCTCGGGCTCGTGAAGTTCAAGAAGCTCGTGGGTGGCGGGAATATGTCCATCGTCAACCAGACTGTGCCGCGCGCGCTGCACGTGCTGGGATACTCCGAGGATGAGATCGCCGCGATCGAGGCGTACATTGACGAGAACAAGTCAATCGTCGGTGCGCCGGCCCTTCGCCCCGAGCACTTGCCGGTGTTCGCGTGTTCGATGGGCGACAACACCATCCACTACCTCGGCCACGTGAAGATGATGGGTGCCGTCCAGCCCTTCATCTCGGGCGCGATCTCCAAGACCGTGAACATGCCCGAAGAAGCCACGATCGAGGACGTGGAGAACTTGCACATGGACGCGTGGCGCCTCGGCGTGAAGGCCGTCGCCATCTACCGCGACAACTGCAAGGTGGGTCAGCCCCTCTCCACGGCGAAGAAGAGCGGCGAGGAGTCTTCGTCGTCGGTGACCGCGACCGACTCGGTCGCCGCCGAGCTCTATACCAAGATCACCAAGCTCGAAGCGGCGCTCGAGCTCGCCAAGTCCGAAGGCTCGCACGTCCTCGTCGGTGCGGTGCGCGAGCGTTTGCCTCGTCGGCGCGTGTCGACGACCTTCGCGTTTCGCGTGGCGGACTGCGAAGGTTACGTGACGGTGGGCGAGTACGAGGACGGACGACCCGGCGAGGTGTTCATCAAGGTCTCCAAGCAGGGTTCGACCCTGGCGGGCATCATGGACGCGTTCTCGATCTCGATCAGCCTGGGTCTCCAGCACGGGGTGCCGCTCGCCACCTACGTGCGCAAGTACGTCAACATGAAGTTCGAGCCCTCGGGCATGACCGACGACGCTGATCTACGCATCGCGACGTCGCTCGTGGACTACATCTTTCGCCGTCTCGCCCTGGACTACTTGAGCAAGGAAGATCGTGACGAATTGGGCGTGCTTTCGACGAGCGAGCGCATCCAACCAACGCTGCCCGAGGTGGCCGAGCAGGCGACGCCGAGCGTTGGCGTGAGCGCGCAACCCACGATGGTCGACGTCACCGAGAAGCCGCGTGCGTCCGAGCAGCCGACCTTGCTCAGTCGCGACGAACAGCGCGACGCACCGATGTGCTACCAATGCGGTAACGCCATGCAGCGCGCGGGTTCGTGCTACGTCTGTTCGAGTTGTGGCGCGACCAGCGGCTGTAGCTAGCACGAGCGCGGTCGCGTCGCCGGCTCCCGGGCACGAAGCACTGGTTCGTACGGTTGAGCATCGCCTAGCCTTTCGAGAACGTTCACGACTCGTCGCAATGATTGGCGCGCGGATTCTGGGGGGATGATGGTTTTCGACTTCGCCACGGCGTGGGAGCACGTCGCTGACGTCTTTCCCGATCGCGACGCCATTGTCCACGGAATTCGACGGATCAAGTATCGCGAGTTCGACGATGCCGCAGCCCGCTTCGCCCGCGCGATGGAGGTGGCGGGAGTGCCAGAAGGCGCCAAGGTGGCGCTGTATCTCTACAACTGCCCGGAGTACCTCATCGCCCAGTACGGAGCCTTCAAGCATCGCACGGTCCCCGTCAACGTCAATTACCGCTACCTCGACGAGGAGCTCGTCTACCTGATCGAGAACTCCGACGCCGAGGTCCTGGTCTTTCACGGCTCGCTCGCTACGTGCGTGGAGCGTGTGCGAGACAAACTTTCCGCCGTGCGTCTCTTCGTCGAAGTCGACGACGGTGATGGCCACATGGACGGTTCGTGGCGCTTCGACGATCTGCTTGCCGCACACGAGCCGCAACCTCGAAAGTCCCGCTTCCCCGACGACCTCTACATGCTCTACACCGGTGGCACGACGGGGATGCCGAAGGGCGTCATGTTTCACCAGGGCGAGTTCATCGAGGGCCTCTTCGTCGGCGCAGTCCTTCTGGGCGTGATGGATTCGGTTCCCGCCGACGCGGCGAGTTTTCGGCAACAGCTCAGTAAGACCGATGAGGCCAGTCGCGTGGTGAGCATCACGTGTTGTCCGCTCATGCACGGCACGGGGATGTGGATCGGAGCCATGGGGGCGTTGATGACCGGCGGTGCGGTGGTCCTCCTCGAGTCACGTTCCTTTGACCCTGACGAGGTGTGGCGACTCGCTGAACGCGAACGTGCGACGCGCATCGTCATCGTGGGCGATCCGTTCGCTCGGCCGTTGTTGCGGGCGCTCGAAGCGCGTGAACTCGAAGGAAGGTCAACCGACACCTCGAGCGTCCAGTACGTGATGTCCTCGGGAGCGATCTGGAGCGCCGAGATCAAGGATCAGCTGCGAGCTCGGTTGACCGCGACCCTGTCGGATTCGCTCGGCTCGACCGAGGGACTGGGCTTCGGCCTCAGCCGGGCGAGCCACTCTGAGGGGGCCGCGACGGCGCACTTCTCGCTCGCTCCTACCGCCAAGGTGATCACCGAGGATGGCACGCCGGTCACGCCGGGATCGGAAGAGGCGGGCATGCTGGCGAGTCGTACCTCCGCGTACGGGTACTACAAGGATCCCGAGAAGACGGCGAGGACTTTCCTCACCCTCGACGGCGCGGGTTACGTGCTCACTGGCGACTGGGCGACGGTTGATGGCGACGGCGCGATCACGTTGTTGGGGCGCGGCTCGATGACCGTGAACACCGGCGGTGAGAAGGTGTTCGCCGAAGAAGTCGAGGAGGCGATCAAGCGCCATCCGCTGGTCGAGGACTGCCTCGTGGTGGGCGTACCCGACGAGCGTTTCGGCCAACGGGTCGTGGCGGTGATTGCCTCAACCAATCCGCCGTCGCCTTCGCGCGAAGAGATCGGTGACTTCTTGCGCTCGTCGCTCGCCCACTACAAGATCCCGAGAGAAGTCGTGGTTGGTTCCTCGGTCCAACGAGCGCCTAATGGCAAGGCGGACTACGCGTGGGCGCGCCAGACCGCCCTCGCCGCGGGCGACTGAACGCATTTCATCACCATCGGGTCCGATCCCTAGCGTTCGAGACTTCGTGAGAAAGCAGCAAGGGCAGTTGATGCTTCGAACGCGATGGACTGCTACCTCGCGACCCGAGTGCTTGTTCGGCTTCTCATCGTTGGTCGCGTCGCGTGGCACGGGGACGTGGCTCTTCGCGGCGCTCGAGTTGCGCCGACGTTGCCGGCTCGGCGGACAGGGTATGGACTTGGTGTCTGGTCGCGTGCCGTCGCGTTCGCGAACGAAGGACACGTCGCTCGCAGCGGCGTTGGCGAAGTGCGCAGACGCGGGGAAGGTCCCGTACGCTGCAGTGATGTTCCAAGTGACCAATGAGCGCTTCGAGGAGTTGGCGAGCGAGGCGTTGGCGACCCTGCCCGAGGAACTCTCGTCCCAGATGGATAACGTCGTGATCTTGGTGGAGAACCAGGCCCCGGGTCGCAATCTTTACGGCCTCTACGAGGGGATCCCACTCACCAAGCGCGGCCCGATCAGTTACAGCGGCGTGATGCCCGACCGAATCACCCTCTACCAGACAACTATCTGTCAGGGGTGCGCGAACGAGGAGCAGGTGAGGGCCCAGATACGAAAGACGGTCATCCACGAGGTGGCGCACCACTTCGGTATCAGTGATCCTCGACTCGACGAATTGGGTTGGGCCTAGAGTTCTGACTCGACGTCCACAGTGCGAGGAGAACAATGAGCGTGCGCAGCGAACTCCACTTCTCCCACGACCGCGCTCAGGCACTGATGGCGATCGAGTCGATTGCCGCGGGTAGGGGTTGGTGCAACGTCATTCCCGACGTCGTCGAGGACGTCCCGGACCTTCAGGTCAACTTTCTGGGTCTGTGGTCGAATCGAGGCGTGGTGATGGCGTCGTTCATCACGATGACTGAACGTCACGGCCTGGCGCAACCGTCGTCGCTGGGGGTACTCCACTCGCGGGGACGCCTGGGTCGAGAGCGCGTGGCGACGATGCTGGGCGGTGCGCCCTTTCGAATCCGTCAAGACCACAGTCAGCGAGGACTGGTGCTCGAGGTGCCGGTGGCGACGCCGGCTAGTCAGATACTCGACGTGATGTGCACGTTGACCTCTTCGCTCTGCGACTACGAGATGTCGGGTACCTGGCGCCTCGACACCTATCACCGCGACTGAGTACCGGCTCGCGTTGGTGACCCTTTGGTCGCAGTGTGCTCGCGTGGGTTACATTCGTGAGATGAGCGTCCGAGACGAGGTGGTCGATCTCGGCTTCAAAGGGCTCAACCGCATGCATCGTTTGGTCGTGCGTGCGAGCGGTCACCGTCTTGGTCTTCGGGCCTTCGGGATGACCGCCGTGGAACTTCGAGTTCCGGGACGACGCACGGGCATCGTGCGCTCCACCATGCTCACCGTGCCCGTCGAATTTGAGGGATCGCTCGTACTGGTCGCCTCCAAGGGCGGGGACGATCGCGATCCGGACTGGTTTCGAAACCTCCAGGCCAGTCCACTGGTCGAGATCGTGAGGTCGGGCACGCCCATCGCGATGCGCGCTCGCGTTGCGACCGCAGAGGAGAGTGAACGTCTCTGGCCCCAGGTGATCGCGGCGTACCGTCCCTACGCGGGTTACCGCCGTCGGGCCCGACGTGAGATCCCGCTGGTGATCTGCGAGCCACGCTGAGGTGAGGCCGCCGGCGCGGAGGGGCTGGCTCGTGATCGGGCTGGTGGTCGCGGTCACGGTCGCGTCGGTCGTCGCGGCGCACGACGTTGGCACGCCGTCAAAGGCGTGGCGTTGGAAGGCCGAGGGCGTCCTCGACCAGCGTCCGCGGTGCTCGAAGCTAGGTCGAGCCTCGGTGCCCAGTACTTGTCAATTCCAAGTCGCGAATCCACCCGTGCTGGCAGGTACGGTGCGCCTCGACGTACGCGTGCACAACACCGGCGCGAGCCCGCTCTGCTACGGCCTGAGCATCGCGACCTCGTATTTGGCGGGCATCCAGCGATTCTGTGCGAAGCCGGGGGGATACGGCACCTACGTCGTCACGAGCCCGGCGAAGTACTACGTCGACTTCGAGCTGGACGTGTTCGTGAGCGTCGGTACTAAGGACCAACCGATAGCGCCCATCAACGCGACCTGGCCTTCCCCCTTTTCAATCTCCTTCAGCGAGGCTCGCGCGTAAAGGTCGCCTAGGACGTGACGTCCATGGTGTCGAGGTCGAGTGTGACCATGTCGTCGCCGAGAACTATCAGTCCGTGAAAGGCCGACGCCAGTTCCCTCCACTCGTGCTCGGTACCGGGCAACGGTGGCGGCACCATGTGCGTGAGCACGAGAGCCTTCACGCCCGCCCGTTGGGCGGTGGCGGCGGCTTGTTCAACGCTCGAGTGGTAGTCGAGGATGTCCTGGAGTCGGGCGCTGGGGATGAGACGTACGAGGTCCTCTCGAATGACGGTTTGCACGTACGCGGACGCGCCCTTCACGAGTGCGTCGAGCGACGCGCACGGTACGCCGTCACCGGCGATAACGACGCTCTGGTCCGCGTCGGTCACCCGGTAACCCAAGGAGGGTTCGACGGGCCGATGGTCGGTGGCGCCCGCGAGCACGGCCAGTCCACCGAGCTCGAACGTGGTCGAGGGCGCCAACTCGGTGACCTCGACGAGCGGACCTTCGTTGAGGTCGGCGTGGTGTGCGAGGCGGTAACCAATGTCGATCGCGAGTGCGTCCAGGGTGGCCGCCACGAAGGTTCTCGTGCCGACCGGTCCGAGGACGCGAAGCGGTGTCGGTTCGGGGCTCATCACCCAGTGCGTTGTGATCACGTCGTTCAGGTCAGACACGTGATCACTGTGCAGGTGGGTGAGCACGACGCCCGCCAACATGGTCGGCAACACGTTGGCCTTGGCGAGTCGCATCACGACTCCTCGACCGGCGTCGAACAAGATAATGGCCTCGGTGCTACGAACGAGCGTGGCCGGTCCCGCGCGGTCCGGGTTTGGCAGGGGCGAACCCGTGCCCAGAAGGGTGATCTTCAAGGACTGCTCCAGACTGTCGAGGGACGATGCTGGTCGTCGCGACCGAGAAGGAGGGTCGAGAACGCGGCAATCCTAACTGCATCGCGTGCGATCAGCGTTGCCGCCGACGAACGCTCACTCGGGCTCGGGCTGATCGTGACGCCTTACGTGGCGATCGTCGTGTCGCGACGTGAGCGTGTCGTTCGTGCGCGATGTCAACGTGTCGTTCGCGTGAAACGCCAAACGACGGCCGGACCGTCAGCCACCGCGCGCAGGGGCGCCGAGGGACCGCTCACCGAATTGCAACGAGGGCCGATGCCGGTTGCTTTAATTATGACCAATCCAGTAGGGTTTAGAGCACTTCACCACGCCCAGTCAAAGTGAGACGCCAGTATGAACGTATCGAGGATCCGCTTTCGCCCAGGGTGCGGTTC
>JBEKWQ010000011.1:0-17851 GCA_049512875.1 Acidimicrobiales bacterium | reverse complement strand
GCCTCGCCCACCTCCGGCAACAACAGGTGACGGTGGTAACGGATGCGCTGCTCTTGAGTCATGGTGCGCGGCACCTCCCACGTCAGTCCTTCGTCCTTCCACTTGTTAAAGCCACCCGTGATCGAAACCACGTCGGTGTAGCCCAGGTCCTGGAGGGTCTTGGTCGCAAAGGCCGAGCGAACGCCGCCCGCGCAGTAGACCGCGATGGGGGCGTGCTTGTCGGGCAATCGTCCCTCGACGGAGAACTCGAGGTTCCCGCGCGCGACGTGCACCGCCCCGGGCACGGCGCCCTGCTCGTATTCGTCGGGCTCTCGCACGTCGAGCAGCGTGTAGTGGCCACGTCGTTGGGCGACTTCAGCGGGGTCAATCTCGCGGATTTCGGCCTTGGCGGCGTTTAGCAGATCTCGTGGTGTGGACAACGTTCTCTCCTTCGTGGTCCTTAAATCCTACCTGTTTGGTCATCAATCAGGGCACGCCGACCTGCTAGACCCGACGCGTGGAACTGCACGAACTCTTGGAAAATCGCCGAATGGTGCGCTCTTTTGACGCCACCCCGGTCGACGTCGACTGGCTCGTTGATCGATGCGCCGAAGCGCTCTGGGCGCCCAGTGCGGGCAACACCGCGGGCGTTCGGATGCACGTGGTGGGTCGCCCCCTGGTCCCCGCGTTCTTTGACGCGGCGACCGACGAAGAGTGGCGCGCGAGCGCCCGACGCGCCCCGGGCCTCGCGCGAGCTGGTGCGGTGGTGCTCGTGACGTCACGGCCCGGGGACTACACCGCTCGATACGGCGAGGCCGACAAGGCCGGTTCGGGACTCGAGAACACGAGTGGCTGGACGGTGCCCTACTGGCACACCGACGCGGCCATGGCCACCATGGCCCTGCTGCTGCTACTCGAGGAGGCGAACTTGCAAGCGACGATCTGGGGGAACTTTCGCCACGACGAAAGGATCCTGCACTGGGCCCAGGTGTGCGACGAGGCGCTGTTCTGTTCAGTACTCGTCGGCCGAGGCGACGGCAACGACGTGGCGTCAGCGTCGCTCGAGCGCGAGCTACCGAAACGCTCCGAGCGCGTCTCGCGCGTGCGTTAGTCCGCCCTCGAGCCGGCGACGCCAAGCAGGAACTCGACGATCGTGCGCGCACTGAAGGCCGTGGCGCCCTTGGTCAGGTACCCTCGACTCGCGTCGCTGCGAGCCGGACCCGCGATGTCCAGGTGCACCCAAGGTCGCGCGTCGGTGAAGCGCTGGAGCAACAAGGCCGCTGAGATCGACCCGGCTCGACCGGCTTTACCGATGTTCTTCATGTCCGCCACGTCAGAGTCGAGGTGGGACTCGTAGTTCGCCACCAGTGGCATACGCCAGAGCGGCTCGCCGCTGGAATCGCTGGCGGATTGGAATGCGCTGGCCAGTTCGTCGGTCGAGGCGTACATCGCGCCCACCTCATCGCCCAGGGCGACCGCCTGCGCGCCGGTGAGCGTCGCGACGTCCACGATGGCGTCTGGATTCGCCTCTACCGCCAGGCAGAGCCCGTCGGCGAGGATGAGTCGACCTTCCGCGTCGGTATTGAGCACCTCGATGGTCATTCCGTTTCGGATCGTGAGCACGTCACCGGGACGCGTCGCGCTCGCACCGGTCATGTTCTCGGTCATGGGTGCGATCGCCGTGACCCGCACTGGCGCGTCGAGTCGACTCACGATCGAAAGCGCCGCCATGACGACCGCGGCACCGGTCATGTCCGTCTTCATCGCCATCATGGCGTCGCTGGTCTTGAGTGACAGGCCACCCGAGTCGAAGGTCACGCCCTTACCCACGAGCGCAACGTGGGCGAGCGCGTCGCCCGGTGCAGGGTCGTAGGTGGCATAGACGAGACGAGTGGGCTGGGCCGAACCTTGACCCACGCCGAGCAGACCTCCGAGTCGCTCCTCTTTGATCCGAGACTCGTTCCACACCTCGGCTTTGACGTGTGCGTCTTGTTCGAGTCGCTTGAGCACGCGCTTGGCGAGACCGCGCGGCGATAGGTCGCCGGCCGGAGTGTCGATGAGACGTTTGGCCCAATTGACCCCCTCGGCGATGACGCCTCCTCGCAGGACGCCCTCGAGGACCTCGTTGTGGGTCCGCACACTCGGCATGCTCACACCCACCGGTACGACGTCGAAACTCGACGTCGACTCTTCATGCTTGAACGAGTACGACGCGAGCAGCGCCCCCTCGACCAATGCCCGGGTCACGTCACGCGGGAACTCGATCGCTTCGGTGGGCAAGAAGAACGCGAGCGATCCGTCACCCGCACTGCGCACGGCGGCCGCACCGGCGAGTCGGTAGTGTTCGAGCGTGTTGTAGGTGGATCCCAGACTCACCAAGACGACGGTGGACTCGCCCAGAGCACGTAGCACGACAACGCTCCCGGGTTCGGACTTCATGCCTTGGCGCGCGCACCACGCCTGGTCGAGTTCGCGGGGAATCGTCTGGCCCCCCAGGACGAGCGGTATCGACTCGGCGATGACGCACCCGCCCTCGTCAAAGACAACCGGCACGCAAATCGTCGGTGACTGGGCACCCTCGACGGGGGTCGACAGCTCGGCGATCCTGGACACGACTAACTTTGCGCGTGAATCCGCGCGGTGCGGTGTTCGGGACCCTCGGCCCAACGCGCCATGGTCCAAGCGAGATCGCTCAATCGGTTGAGGTACGCCACGACGAAAGAGTCCGAGAGCGGGTAGGCCACGGCCATGCGTTCGGCACGACGAATGATTGTTCGCGCGACGTCAAGAGCCGCCGACAGCTGGTTCTCGCCGGGTACGACGAACTCCTTGGGCATCTCGATTTCACTGGACAGCGAGTCGATCTCCGTCTCGAGCCTGGTCACCATCTGTTCGGTCACCAAGGATTTGTTCGCACTCAACTTGTGCCGATTGGCGGGCAGGGTGGCGACCTCGGCCATCAGCACCCACAGGTCACGCTCGAGGGTGATGAGCAGTTCGTAGAGTCGACTCGACGGTTCAGCGAGCGACCTCGCCCAACCGAGCGACGCCTGGGCCTCGTCAACTGCGCCGTTCACCTCGATTGGTTCGGAACTCTTCATCGTGCGTCCACCGAAGTACAGTCCCGTGGTGCCGTCGTCGCCGTCGCGCGTATAGATCTTCACGGCCTCAGCGTAGTGACATCGGTCCTCACGGGTAGCCTGTATCAGCAATGGAACTGTCCGTTCGACCTCCCTTCGCCCGACCGGGGGCCGACAATCCCTATCTCGCCGCCCTCGAACAGCGTGTGCTCATCTACGACGGCGCCACCGGGACAAGTTTTCAAATGCAAGACCTCAGCGCCGTGGACTTCGGTGGTCACCATTTCGAAGGGTGCAACGAGATGCTCAACGTCACCCGACCCGACGCCGTCGAGCAACTGCACCGCTCGTTCCTTGACGTGGGCGTTGACGTCATCGAGACCAACAGCTTTGGTGCGTTCTCGGTGGTACTCAATGAATACGGTATTGGCGAGCGGACCCACGAGCTCGCCCACGCCTC
Source organism: Acidimicrobiales bacterium (assembly GCA_049512875.1). Lineage (GTDB taxonomy): Bacteria > Actinomycetota > Acidimicrobiia > Acidimicrobiales > RAAP-2 > RAAP-2. Next base: position 14,332 of record JBEKWQ010000011.1, on the reverse strand, counting down.
CGCGGTCATCGCTCGGCGCGTCGCCGACAGTTATTCGACCCCCGCGAGCCCTCGCTTCGTCGCGGGTTCAATCGGACCCGGCACGAAGTTCCCCACGCTCGGCCAGATCACCTACGACGATCTTTCTGCGAGTTACGAGGAACTCGCCTTCGCGCTACTCGAGGGTGGCGTGGACGTCCTCGTAGTTGAGACGGTCTACGACCTCCTGTCGGGTAAGGCCGCGATCGCCGCGTGCCATCGAGCGATCGCCCGCCACGGCCGCGTGGTCCCGATCCAGGCCCAGGTCACCATCGAACTCACCGGTCGCATGTTGCCCGGCACCGAGATCGGCGCCGCGATCACCGCGCTCAGTCCGCTCGGTGTCGACCTGATCGGACTCAACTGCGCGACCGGTCCCGTCGAGATGTACGAGCCTCTGCGCCAGTTGAGCGAGACCGCGCCGATGCCCCTCGCGTGCCTGCCCAACGCCGGTCTGCCGAGTGTCGTCGAGGGAAAGATGCACTACGACCTCACGCCCGAAGCACTCGCCGAGCACCTGTCGAAGTTCGTCTCCGAGTACGGCGTCCAGGTCGTCGGTGGTTGTTGTGGTACGACGCCCGCGCATCTCGACCAGGTCGTGCGCGCCATACGCCCCCTTCGCGCCGCGTCACGCACGCCGACGCTCGAACCATCAGTGTCGTCGATCTATTCGTCGGTCAACTACCAGCAGGACCGCTCGGTATTGCTCGTAGGCGAGCGTACCAACGCGAACGGCTCCAAGAAGTTCCGCGAGGCCATGCTCGCGGGTGACTGGGACACGTGCGTCGGAATTGGTCGCGAACAGATAAAGGAGGGCGCCCACATCCTGGACGTGTGCGTCGACTACACCGGCGCCGACGGCGTGAGTGACATGAACGAACTGATGAGCCGACTCGCGACCCAGTCTTCGGTGCCGGTCATGGTCGACACCACTGAGACCAAGGTCGCGCGCCAGGCGCTCACCTGGCTGGGCGGCAAGGCCATCTTGAACTCGGTGAACCTCGAAGAGGGTGACGGGCCGGGCACGCGCCTGGACGGTTTCTTGTCCCTCGCGGCCGAATTCGGTGCTGCGGTGGTGGCGACGTGCATCGACGAGGAGGGCCAAGCGCGCAGCGCCGACTGGAAGGTCCGAGCCGCCACGGCGATCACCGATCTCGCCACCTCGCGCTACGGCATGAACATCGAGGACATCTTCATCGACCCCCTCGCCCTGCCCCTGTCGACGGGCATGATCGAATCACGACGCGACGGTATCGAGACCATCGAGGCGATCCGACGTCTCAAGGTCGAATTACCGGGTGTACGCACGATTCTTGGGTTATCGAACGTTTCGTTCGGTCTCAACCCCGCCGCGCGCCAAGTACTCAACAGCGTGTTCCTGCACGAGTGCGCTGGCGCAGGCCTCGACGCCGCCATCGTGCACGCGTCAAAGATCCTGCCCCTCGCGCGCGTGGACGAAGAGGCTCGTCGAGTCTGCCTGGACCTCATCTATGACCGTCGCACTGACGACTACGACCCGCTCGCCGAGTTGCTGCGGCTCTTCGAGGGCGTCTCGGTGTCGTCTCAGAACGTGGCGTCGCTCGACGACCTCGAACTCAACGAGCGATTGCGCCGTCGCATCATCGAGGGTGCGCGCGTCGGCCTCGAGGACGACCTCGCGACCGCGATGAAAGAGGGGCTCAAGCCCCTCGAGATCGTGAACGAACTGCTGCTCGACGGGATGCGTGAGGTGGGCGACTTGTTCGCCTCGGGCGAGATGCAACTGCCCTTCGTACTCCAGAGCGCCGAAACGATGAAGGCGTCGGTCGCGTACCTCGAACCGTTCATGGAGAAGAGCGACCAGGGAGGGCGGGGTCGAGTCGTGCTCGCGACCGTCAAGGGCGACGTCCACGACATCGGCAAGAACCTGGTCGACATCATTCTGACCAACAACGGCTACGAAGTCGTCAACCTCGGTATCAAAGTCGGTATCAACGAGATGTTGACCGCGGTCGAAGAGCACCACGCGGACGCGCTGGGCATGAGTGGACTACTCGTCAAGTCCACCCTCATCATGCGCGAGAACCTCGAACTGATGAACGAGCGCGGCCTCAGCAAAGTGCCGGTGCTCCTCGGAGGCGCCGCCCTGACGCGCACCTACGTCGAACGCGACCTACGCACCGTCTACGAGGGTCGCGTCTTTTACGGCAAGGACGCCTTCGAAGGACTGCGGGTCTTGGACCGACTCGGCGAGATCACCAAGTCCGGCGAGGACGATCCGAGCTTCGGGCGCGAGATCTCAGAACGCAAGGTGCACCGTCACGTCCCCGGTGCGATCAACGACTCCCCGGGTGAACTCAGTACGCGAAGCCCCGACGTGGAGACGGACAACCCGATCTTTCCTCCCCCGTTCCTGGGCAGCCGGGTCGCCAAGGGCATGTCGATCGACGAGATCAGTGATTACCTGAACTTGACCGCGCTGTTTCGTAACCAGTGGGGCTACCGGCCCGAGAACGGTGAGGACGACCCCGCCTTCAAAGAACGAGTGAGTGCCATCTTGCGCGAGCAACTCGGCATCGCCAAGGAGGAGGACCTGCTGGTGCCCCAGGTGGTCTGGGGCCACTACCCGGTCGCCTCAGCGGGCAACGACCTGCTCGTCTACCGCGACGACGAGCGTACCGACGAACTCACCCGCTTCACCTTCCCGCGTCAGCGCCAAGCGCCCTTCTACTGCATCGCCGACTTCTTTCGTCCCAGCGACAGTCCCGACCACGACTACGCGAGCTTCATGCTCGTGACCATGGGCGCCAACGTGTCCGCGCGATGCGCCGAACTGTTCGCGTCCAATCGCTACACGGACTACCTGATGCTGCACGGACTCGGAGTCGAGATGGCCGAGGCCCTCGCCGAGATGTGGCACCGGCGCATCAGGGAGGAATTGGGCTTCGCCGAGCAGGACGGACCTACGCTCACCGGTCTGTTCCGCCAGCAGTATCGGGGCGGCCGCTATTCGTGGGGCTACCCCGCGTGCCCCGACCTCACGGACAACGCCAAGGTCGCCCAACTGCTGGAGGCGAGTCGCATCGGTGTGAGCGTCTCGGAGGGTTTCCAACTCCATCCCGAGCAGACCACCGACGCGATCATTTGTCACCACCCGATGGCGAAGTACTTCGTCGCCTGAGGCTGACGGTGCGGGCGATGTTCGCTGACTAACCCGCGTGACGTCTCGAGGGCACGCCTACGGGCGTGGCGTCGCTCAGGGCTTTCTTCGCGTGATAACTCGAACGAGTGAGGGGTGACGCCTGGACGTGGCGAAGACCGAGGGCGACACCTCGCGCGGCGAGCTCGTCGAACTCGGCCGGCTCCCACCAGCGCGCCACCGGGAGGTGCCGTTCGCTCGGGCGAAGGTACTGGCCAATGGTCGCAATGGACACGCCCACCGCCGCCAGGTCCGCCAAGGTCTCGTGGACCTCGTCGCTCGTCTCACCCAGACCCACCATCAAGCCGGACTTGGTGGTGAAGCCCGCGGCGGCGCTTCGCGCAAGCACGGTAAGCGATCTCGCGTAGCCGGCGCTCGGTCGCACCGCTCGTTGCAGACGCGCCACCGTTTCGATGTTGTGGTTGATGACGTCGGGTCGCGCGTCAAAGAGCAGCGCGAGGGAGTCCGCGTCTCCGCGAAGGTCGCTCGTGAGGACTTCGATGTTCGTGTCGGGTGAACGTTCGCGAATGGCGCGAACGGTCCGGGCGATCGCGCCGGCCCCGCCGTCAGCGAGATCGTCACGGGCCACGCACGTGATGACCGCGTGGGCGAGGTTGAGGCGAACGACCGCCTCCGCGACCCGCTCTGGCTCGCTCGGATCGAGCGGCAGGGGTTTACGAGTATCGATCAAACAGAACCCGCACGCTCGCGTACAGCGCTCACCGTTCACCATGAACGTCGCGGTGCCCTCGGCCCAACATTCGAAGATGTTCGGGCAACCCGCCTCTTCGCACACCGTCACCAGGCGCAGGTCCTCGTTAAGTTTGCGCAGCGACTGGTACTCGGCGCCCATGTGGGCCTCGATGCGTAACCAGTCGGGCTTTCGCGCTCGGATCGAAAGTCCCGCGTCAGGATCGACGCCAGCCTTTCGCAGCCGACGCAGCAACGGTCGCTCGCTCGACTGACTCGACGAGCTGCGATCGACTCGCGCGACCGAACCCTGACCTCCAAAGCGCCGCTCGAGTTCCTCGCCGAGACGCTCTTCGACCTCGAGGCTCGACACGCTAAGTCCGAGTGACTGCAACGATCCCACCGGTTTGTCGGTGATCCCGCAGGGATTGATCTTCGTAAATCCCGCCAAATCGATGTCGACGTTAAGCGCGACACCGTGCAGCGTGCGTCGAGCCCCTTGGTCGTTACGTTGTGTGCGAACGCCGACGGCCGCAATCTTGTGGGGCCGGCCCTCGAGGTGCGCCCACACCCCGGGATAGCCCTCAAGACGGCCCACCTCACCGAGGGTCCGCGTCGGATCGAAGAAACGCACCGTCGAGATCACGGCGTCCTCGAGGGCGTTTACGTGGGCGCGACCCGCGGACGGATCGTCCAACACGGTTCGAATCGCCCAAGCGACGACCTGTCCCGGCGCGTGATAGGTCACGTCCCCGCCACGATCGGCCTCGACGACCACGGCGTCGAGTAGTTCGGGCGCCACGAGGAAGTTCTCGCTTTGGGTGCGCACGCCCTTGGTATACGTGGGCGGATGCTCGAACAACAGCACGTAATCATCACGCGATTGGACGAGAGCGCGCTGCAAGTCGTTCGCCTCGCGAAAGGTGACTCGACCCAGGTGGCGCCGGCGCAGCATCTAGCGCTCGCTCTCCAGGTCCATACCCGCGAGCAACTCGGCGACGCGTTCGAGGTAGCTCACCGCTGAGACCGGTTCACAGACTCGGTGATCGAACGACAGACCGAGCACGAGTCGATAACCCACTTCAACGCTCAGCGCGCCGTTCGCTTCGACCACGACGGGTACCCGGCGAACCGCGCCCACACTGAGCGCCGCGACTTCTGGCTGGATGATGATGGGCTCGGTGAAGAGGGTGTGCGCACTCGGGGCGCCGACGAGCGTGAAGGTACCGCCCATGAGATCGTCCGTCGTGAGCTGACGCGACGCGAGTCGCTCGCCCACCTCGTTCACCCGACGAGCGAGGGCGCGCAACGTCAGACCCGCGGCGGCGTGCACCACCGGCACCAGCATCCCGTCCTCTTGCACGTGTCGCAGGACGCCGAGGTTGACACTGCGATGAACCGTCAGTTCACCCTCGCTGAAGGTCGCGTTGAGGAACTCGAATTCGCCCAGCGCGCGCACGGCGGCGAGACTCACCACCATCTCATCACTGATCGGCACGCCGTCCCTCGTCGTTCGGCCCACGCGCTCAAGCTCACCGAAGACCGCGCCGTCGATCTCGATAGCGACAAAACCGTGCGGGGTGGATTGGGTCGAGACCGACATGTGCTGGCCCATTCGACGTCGGCCGTTCGAGAGTGGCACGACGACTTCCTCGGTGGGTCCGTCCAGGACCGCGCGCTCGGCGTCACGGCGAGTGATCGATCCGCCCGGACCCGATCCCTGGACCGTCGCCGGCTCGACGCCACCGTCACTCAAGATCCGCCGCACCACTGGTGAAACCACGACGCCGCTCGGCGTCGTGGGCGCAACGTCGGGCGCGAGACGAGCAGGTGCCGTCGGCGTGGGGGTCGGCGTCGACGTCGACGTGGGTGCCAAAGGCGTGGGCGAGCTCGACGCGCTCGGGCTCGACGCCTGCGCGTTCTCATCGATGATCGCGACGCGCGAACCCGTCTCAACGGTGTCTCCTTCGTCCGCGAGGATCTGGACGAGCACGCCCGCCGCGGGAGAAGGCATCTCGGAGTCGACCTTGTCGGTCGAAACTTCGAACAGCGGCTCGTCGCGGACCACGACGTCGCCCACCTTCTTGAACCACTGGGTGATGATCCCTTCGGTGACCGATTCACCCAAAGACGGCAGCGTCACGTCAACCAAGATGCAGTCCTCGTCCAGCGAGTGCGAGCAGCGTCTCTCCGAAGGTCTCGGATAACGAGGGGTGCGGCTGGATGAGTGCCGCCGCCTCCTCGGCGGTGGCCTCCCAGTTCACGGCGTAGTATCCCGCCCCGAGTTGTTCGGTGACCCATGGCCCGGCCATGTGCACGCCAAGGATCTGGCCGGCGGTGCCGTCGGCGCGCTTCTCGGCGATGATCTTGACCACACCCTCGGTCTCGCCAATGATCTGGGCGCGGCTGTTGCCGCCGAAGGGGTCCTTCTTCACGAGCACCTCGTAGCCCTTTTCCTTCGCGGCGGCCTCGGTGAGTCCACAGAACGCCACCTCGGGGTTCGAGTAGATCGCCCACGGTACGCGCTCGTAGTCCACGGGCACCACGGGCTCGCCCAAGATCGACTTGATGGCCACGATCGCCTCGGCGAAGCCGACGTGAGCCAGTTGGGGCGTGTTCGCCACGACGTCGCCGACGGCGTAGACGTTCGCGTTGGCCGTGCGTTGGGAGGCGTCGGCCTCGACGAACCCTCGCTCGTTGACGACCACGCCGGTGCCCTCGCCGAGGAGTCCTTCGGTGCGAGGACGTCGTCCGACGGACAACACCACCATGTCGACGGCCAGGGCGTCGCCACCTTCGATGGTGATTGACGTGGCACCCTTCTTGGGCGTGTGGCCGGTGATCGTCACGCCCACTTGGATCTCGATGCCGCGCTTCTTGAACGCGCGCTCGACGACCTTGGCGACCTCGCTGTCGCAGCCAGTGAGGATCGACGGCAGGGTCTCTAAGATCGTCACCTTGGTGCCCATGTCGGCCAGCATCGACGCGAACTCACAACCAATCGCGCCGCCACCGATCACGGCCGCCGTCGCGGGTAGCGTGCTCAGGTCGAGGAACTCGTCCGAGGTCACGACAATCTTGCCGTCGACGTCAAAACCGGGCAGCGTGCGCGGCACCGAACCGGCGGCGAGAATAACGTTCGTTCCCTTGGCGACGACGCCGGCGTCCGCGCCGTCGAGGACCGTCACGCTGAGGTCCGCGTTGAGTTGTCCGGTGCCTTCGAAGATGGTGACCTTGCGGCCCTTTAACAATCCCGAAAGGCCTTTGTAGAGACGGTCGACGATCTCGTTCTTGCGCGACTGGGAGACAGCGAAGTCGGTCGTGATCTCCTTGGTCGAAAACCCGAACGCGCCGGAGTGTTCGAGGGTCTGGCGCACGTGGGCGGTCTCGAGGAACTCCTTGGCGGGCACGCAACCGCGATGCAAGCACGTGCCACCGACCTTGTCGCGCTCGATGACCGCGATGCTAAGACCGGCGGAAGCTCCGTAGAGGGCGGCGGCGTAGCCTCCGGGTCCTCCTCCGATCACGACGACATCGAACTGCTGGACCTCGTTTGCCACGGCCTATCCCTTCGGTTTTCCTCGTTCTGACCCCCCGGGGCATCCTAATGTTTGAGCCGCCCGCAAGGGACGTCACCCTAGGAGTGTTGACCTCGCTGGAGGTCCGCCGCGGTCGTGGCGAGGTCGTCGACGAAATCGTTCATCTGGTCGCCCGAATGACCCTTCACCCAACTGAAGGTAATCGTTCGCGACGTGTCGATCGTCAGAGCGAACAAGACCTCCCAGAGGTCGCGATTAGCCACGGGCTGACCCTGGGAATTCTTCCAGTTACGTCGTCGCCAGCCCAGGTACCACCGGTCGTTGAAACATTTGACGACGTAGTTCGAGTCGCTCACGATCTCGATTGGGTCCTCGGAGTTCTCACGCAAAGCCTCGATGACGGCGATCACTTCCATGCGCTGGTTCGTGGTGTGCGCGTCGGCGCCACTGGCGTAGTGATCGACGCCGCTCGCCCACGCCCAGCCCCCGGGTCCGGGATTACCGCGGCACGCGCCGTCGGTATGAACTCGCTTCATATGACCCTGGTTACCCACGTATCTGGGTCGGAGGTGAAACGAGTCACCGCTTCGGGAAGTTCACCTCGCAGGACCTGGCCGAGGGTGACGTGCTCGAGCACCTCGCGAAGCGTCCCGCGCACGGCGATCCACACGTCTCGCAGGTGCTTGGCTTCACCTTCGTAGATCAGCGTTTCGGGCCTCATACCTCGCACGCCGGCCATGGGCCCGCTCACGACGCGCAAGATGTCGGCGATCACGATCGAGTCGGGGTCCCGGGCGAGGCGAAAGCCGCCCTCGGGTCCGCGCTGAGACGTGACCAGACCGCCGCGACGAAGGTCGGACATGATCGCACCGAGGAATTTCGCGGGTAGTTCCTGTTGCTGGGCCAGGTGCTCAGCGCTCACCGAGCCCTCGCTCGCCGCGAGCGTCAGCAAGGCGCGGATGGCGTACTCAGCCTTGGCCGGGATCTGCATGGCTCCATTCTGCCCCACGGACGCCGAATTATCTGCCACGACATTAGAACTTCTAAGGTGGCTCTCGTGTTCAACCTCGCTTCGCGCAACCTCTACCTCTGCGTGGGCGTGCGAGAGGACCTCACCACGTTCTTGACCCAGGTCCTGCGCGGCGGCGTTGACGTCGTCCAGCTCAGGGAGAAAGGACTCGACGACGACGCCCGGGTCAAAGCGGCCCGACTCGTGGCGCCGATCTGTCGCGACTTCGATGTTCCGTTCATCATGAACGACTCACCGGAACTCGCCCGCCGTGTGGGCGCCGACGGCGTGCACGTGGGTCAAGAGGACGTCTCGGTGGCGCGGTGTCGCGAGTTGCTCGGCGAGCAGGCGATCGTTGGACTCTCGACCCACTCGAAGGCCGAGTTCGACCAAGCGCTGGGCCAGCGGGCGACGTACTTCAGTGCGGGACCCATCGTTGCCACGCCGACCAAGCCCGGACGCGAAGGTACCGGCCTTCAATACGCGGTGGCGTGTGAACGCCGCAGCGACCGGCCCGTCTACGTCACTGGTGGCGTGACGAGCGACAACGTCGCTGCTCTGGTCGCGGCGGGGCTGCGCCGTTTCGTGGTCGTGCGCTACTTGACTCACTCACGCAATCCCGAGACTTCGGCGCGTGCGCTGCGTGCGGCGCTCGACGACGCCCTCTCAGCGGTGGCGGTCGAGCCAACCTAACAACGTCGCGACCATGCGAGGGTCCGCGCGCAATTGGTGACCGGCGCCCTGAATGATCCGAAGTTCGGCGCGACCCTCGGCGCTCGCGAGCAGGTCGCGCGCGTCCGAGACCGGTACTTCGAGGTCATCTGCACCGTGACCAATAAGAAGGCGACGTGGCGGTATCAGCGCGATCGAACCCAGTGGGTCGATCGCGAGCACGTCGGCGCGTAGGGCCTCAGGCGTCAAGAGGTCCTTCTTGTCACCTACGACACCCGCCACCTGAACGGCGTGATGAAACTCCTCGGCGCTTTTGCACCAATGGTCGAGGTGCGCGGGCGCGGCGAAAGTGGCCACACCACGAACCCGATCGTCGCGCGCGGCGATCGCCAGGGCGAGCGCTCCACCGAAACCGAAACCCGCGAGCGAGATCCGTCGGTCATGGTCGTCGACGCGGTTAAGGATCTGGCGAAGATCCGCACTCCACTGGCTCGCCGAGAACGTACCCGTGCTGCCCCCCACGCCCGAGAAGGTCCCCGTCGCCACGATCCACCCCGATTCGTTGGCCAGGTGCTCGGCCAACTCGGGCAACAATCCCGCCGCTTGACGCCCCATGCCCAGGGCCCGCGGCAATCCGTGCACGATGACCAGCACGTGACCCGTGTCCGGGCGCGCACTGGACGTGGCGATACGTAGGTCGAGGGTGGAGTTCGCGCTCTTCAGCTGCTCGTGGGCGAGCACGCTCGGCTAGATGTCCAGGCGTTGGGCCAGCAGTTCGCGATGGTACGCGGGGTCGCCGAGGAACAACTCCGAACTCTTGGCTCGCTTGAAGTAAAGGTGAGCGTGGTGCTCCCAGGTGAAACCAATACCGCCGTGAATCTGGATGTTCTCGGCCGCACAGTGGAAGTACGCCTCCGAGCAGAACGACTTGGCGAGGCTGGCGGCAATCGGCAACTCGTCGTTCAACTCCTGAGAAGCCCAGGCGGCGTAGTACGCCGCCGACTTGGCGGACTCGACGTCGAGCAGCATGTCCGCGCACTTGTGCTTGATCGCCTGGAACGATCCAATGGGCCGACCGAACTGTACGCGGTTCTTGGCGTACTCGACGGCGTTAGAAAGCACGCGCTGGGCTCCGCCGACCTGCTCGGCGGCGAGCGCCGACTCGGCCACCTGCAACATCGTCGTGAGTCCGCCCAGCGCCTCGCCTTGAGTACCCACGAGGGCACCAGTGACGTTGGTGAACTCCAGACGACTCTGCTTGCGCGTCTGGTCCATGGTGGCGAGGCTCGTGCGGATAAGACCCTTCGCGTCCCCGGACACTGCGAACAACGAAAGACCCTTGGCGGTGGTCGCGGGCACCAAGATGAGCGACGCGAGGTTGCCGTCGGTGACGTAGTTCGCCACGCCGTTCACGACGAAGCCGTCACCGCTCGCCGCGGCCGTCATCGAGGTGCGCGTGAGGTCCCAGTCTCCCGTGTCGTCAGTGAGCGCCACGGTGGCGATGGTCTCGCCCGAAGCGATGCCAGGTAAGTAGGCAGACTTGTCCTGGTCGTTGCCTACCAAGAGCACGGCGTTCGAGGCGAGGGCCACCGTAGAGAAATAAGGTGAGCAGAAGAGCGCCGCGCCCATCTCTTCGAAAACCACGTACAGTTCCACGGGGCCGAATCCCTGTCCGCCGAACTGTTCGGGGATGCCGAGTCCCTGCAGGGCGAGTTCACTGGCCATCTGCTGCCAGACGGCCGGGTCGTAGCCCTCGGGTGTGGCCATTAGTCGACGCACCTCGGTCTCGGGGGATTTCTCCTCCAAGAAGCGGCGCACCATCTTTCTGAGTTCTTCTTGTTCCTCGCTGAAGCCAAAGTTCATGGCGATCCCTTTTCCCCCTACCGGACGGTAAGAACCGGTCACAGCGACATTAGCCAATCGGGGACCCCCGACGGAACGTGGCATTCTGAAGTGATGGACGACGTCGAACTCGTGTGGTCGAACGCCAGCGCCGAAGTGCACCGCTTGGTCGTGGGCCCCGTGGAGAACAACGTCTTTGTCGTGCGATGCCGGCGAACGGGGGTCGCCACCCTCATCGACGCCGCGAACGAACACGACCGACTGCTGCGCGTCGCCAGGCGACTTGGCGTCACCTCGGTCCTCGAGACCCACGGACACTGGGACCACATCGGTGCGGTCACCGAAGTGCGCGAGGCGGGAATCGACGTGTGGGTGCGCGACGAGGACGCTGACATGTTGCCCAGTTACGACCACTTACTCGAAGACGACGAAGTACACGTCGTCGGTGAGTTGCGCCTGCGCACCCTGCACACGCCGGGCCACACCCGAGGGTCCATCTCCTTCGCCCTGGAGGACACGCCAGTGCTCTTTACCGGCGACACGCTCTTTCCCGGTGGACCGGGCAACGCCACCTTCGAGGGCGGCGACTTCCCCACCATCATCCGCTCGATCGAGGACCGCATCTTTCGGGTCTTCTCGCCCGAAACGATCATCTGGCCCGGCCACGGCGCGAGTTCGACAATCGGCACCGAGTCGCCCCACCTCGACGAGTGGGTCGAGCGCGGCTGGTAGCGACTGGTCAGTTAGACAACCCCCACCGGTAGGCTCTAGCCCGTGCCTGAGCCCTTATTGGAACTGCGAAACCTGCATTGTGACGCCGAGGGTTCGAGCATCCTGCGCGGGATCGATCTGGTGGTGCGCGAGGGCGAAGTGCACGCGCTCATGGGCCCCAACGGCGCCGGAAAGTCGACCTTGGCCAACGTCGTGATGGGCCACCCCGGCTACGTGGTGACCGCGGGTCAGATCCTGCTGCGCGGCGAGGACATCGCGACCTGGAGCGCGGACCAGCGTGCGCGCGCCGGCATCTTCCTCGCCTTCCAGTATCCCGAGGCCATCAGCGGGGTTTCGGTGGTCCAGTTCTTGCGCCAGGCGATCGCCGCTCGAAAGAACCTCGAGGAACTCAGCGTGCTCGAGGTGCGTCTCGACCTCATGGAGTGGATGGACCGGCTCGGCATGGACCCCGCCTTCGCCGAACGCCACCTGAACGACGGTTTCTCGGGAGGCGAGCGAAAACGGAACGAAGTACTGCAGATGGCGTTGCTCGCTCCAGACGTCGCCTTTCTCGACGAGACTGACTCGGGCCTCGATATCGATGCCTTGCGCGTCGTGGCGAGAGGCGTGCGCACGGTGCGTGCCGAGCACCCGACCATGGGCGTCGTGGTGGTGACCCACTACGTGAAGCTGCTCGAAGAGATCGAGCCCGACCAGGTGCACATCCTCGTCGACGGCCAGATCGTGCGTTCGGGTGGCCCCGAGCTCGCCCAACAGATCGAGCACGAAGGCTACGACACCTTTCGACCGGTCGCACCGTGACCAGCTTCAACGCCCGTCGAGTCCGCAATGACACGCCACTCTTCACGAGAGTCATCAACGAACGTCCCATCACCTACCTCGACTCCGCGGCGTCCTCCGTCCCGCCGCGTGCGGTCATCGAAGCGATGAGTCGCCACTACGAACGGCGTCACGCCAACGTCCACCGAGGCGTCTACCAGACGGCGAACGAATCAACGCACGACTACGAGCATGCGCGCGAGGCGATCGCCCGCTTCATCAACGCGCCTGGCGGTGCGAACGAGATCGTCTTCACCAAGAACGCTACCGAGTCGTTCAACCTGCTCGCGAAATCGTGGGGCGCCGCCAATCTCCAGGCCGGCGACGTCGTGTTGATCAGCGAGATGGAGCACCACGCGAACATCGTGCCGTGGTTCCAGTTGCGCGATGCTCTCGGCATCGAAGTCCGCTTCATCCCGGTGAATGACGACTATCGTCTGGAACTCAGTTCCATCGACGAACTCATGAAGGGCGTCAAGCTCGTCTCGGTCACCGCCATGTCGAACGTGCTCGGTACCATCAATCCCTTAAAGGAGTTGGCCGCTGTCGCGCACCGCCACGGCGCGTTGATCGCAGTTGACGCCGCCCAGTCAGTGGGACACTCGGCGACTAACGTGGCCGAGCTCGACGTGGACTTCTTCATTTTCTCGGCGCACAAGATGCTCGGGCCGACCGGCCTGGGGATCTTCTGGACTCGTCAGGCAATCCTCGCCGACATGCCGCCGTTCCTCGGCGGGGGCGGGATGATCGCGGACGTTTCCACGGCGGGCTACGTTCCCGCCAAGGGTCCCACGCGCTTTGAGGCGGGAACCCCGCCCATTGCCGAGGCGGCGGGACTCGGCGCGGCGGTGCTCTACCTCGAAGGTCTCGGCATGGACGACGTGCACGAGTACGAACGATTCCTCACTGAGGACGCGCTGACGCGCCTGGAGGCCGAATTCGACGGAAGGATCCGAGTGATCGGACCCTCGAACACCTTCGAGCGTGGCGGGGTCATAAGCCTCGACGTGCAAGGAGTGCACGCTCACGACGTCGCCCAGGTCCTCGACCAATTCGGGGTCTGCGTGCGACCGGGCCACCACTGCGCCAAACCGCTCATGAGGCGATTCAACCTGAGCGCGACGGCGCGCGCGTCCTACGGACCCTATTCACTCGTCTCGGACACCGACGTGCTACTCGAAGCTCTCAGCGACGCCGTGAAACTCTTCGGCTGAGCATGTCGAACCTCGAAGACCTCTACCGCGAAGTCATCCTCGACCATTACCGCTCACCGCGCAATCGCGGCGAGCTCGCAACCCCGCCAGCCATACGCGTCGAAGGTTTCAACCCGTTGTGCGGCGACGAGGTCGTGGTCTACCTATTGGTCGATGGCGACAGACTCCTCGACATAAAACTGACCGGCCATGGTTGCTCGATCTCCCAGTCATCGTCTTCGCTCATGAGCGCCGCCGTGAAAGGAAAACCGCTCGACCAGGTTCGTGAGACCATCAAAAAGTTCAAACAACTCATGACGGTGCACGAGTCATCGCTCGAAACGACGTCGAAACCCGAGGTCATCGATGCACGCACCCTGGGGGAACTCGCCGCATTGCAGGGAGTCGTCAAGTTCCCCGTACGCATCAAGTGCGCCGTCCTCGCTTGGAACACCCTCAGCCAGGCGCTCGACGAGGTCTCGGCCTAGGGAGTGCAGGGCACCGGATCGAAGTTCGGCACGACCTGAGACTGATTGATGGTGGTCGTTGTCGTTGCCGGCGGCTCTTTGTGCTTGCTCTTTGTCGTCGTCGTGGTGATTGTGGTCGTAGTCGAGGTGGTTGGTGTGACGACCGGGGGCAA
>JBEKWQ010000010.1:0-18058 GCA_049512875.1 Acidimicrobiales bacterium | reverse complement strand
CAGAAGCCGGACCCTCGTGAGCACCGAACGACCCGAGATCCTGTTCTTGTGCGTGCACAACGCCGGTCGCTCGCAGATGGCGGCGGGGTTCGCCGGCGACCTCGGAGCGGGCCGTGTACTCGTCCATTCCGCCGGCTCCGCGCCCGGCGAGACGCTCAACCCAGCGGTGATAGCCGCGATGACCGAGGTCGGCATTGACATCGCTCACGAATCGCCCAAGAAGTTGACCGACGAGATGGGTAGGAACGCCGACGTCGTCGTGACGATGGGCTGTGGTGACGCGTGTCCTGTGTATCCCGGAAAGCGATACCTCGACTGGGATCTCGAGGATCCAAAGTATAAGGACCTCGAGGTGGTGCGACGAATTCGTGACGAGATCCGAGGCCTCGTCACCTCACTGATCGACGAACTCACGAGCGAACATGGAGAAGCGACGTGAGACCCACGCCAACGGACTTCGAAAGAGGGACGGAGGAGTTTCTCTAAGTAGCAACCCAGTGGATTCGCTTCGCGAGGCCGTGCGCGAACGCTACGCCGCCGCCACGGTCGCGGCCCATCAAGACCGAGCCAGCGCGCAAGTCGACGCGGGCGAGGGTTTCGATTCCTCGTACCCCGAAGGCCAGCCGACCGACCTGCTCGAGGCTACGCTCGCGACGTCTCTCGGTTGCGGCGACCATCGAACCATGGGCCGAGTCCATGGTCGTGCCACCTGGCACCAACCCAGAAGAAGCATTCGGATGGTTTGAAGGAGCGACCGCGAAGGCGTTCATCAAGGCGCGCGGAAGGCGAAGGGCCGGGATTAGACGTGGTCCGGGCTAGTCGCCCGGCTTCTCATCGCTCTGATTGCTGAAGCGCAAGATCAAAAGTCCCACCAGCAACAGCACGACCACGCCGACGCCAACGCCCAGTGAAATGAGCGTGTCATTGAAATTTGACTGCTTAATCGACGTACTCAACGTAAGGTGCGCGGACGAACTTAAGATATCCCGCACACCGGCAAGGATGCCGATCACGAGAAACGGCCGCACCGGGAATAGAGAGGTGCGTAACTTTCCGAACACCGTGTGCGCGACGTCCAGAAGAATGATGACGACCAGAATCCCATCAATCGCCGCGACCACTGATTGCGGGAAGGAGTTCCAATGCTGGAAGAAGTCAACGACGGTACGCACGAGTACCACGCCGGCGACCAGGAGCAAGCTGGCCACGATGGCGTACTCAATGCCTACGATCACCCAGTGCACGAGTACGTCAGCGGGCTCGGACTTTACCGTCTCCTCTGTCTTCTTAGTGGCCACGGCACAACGCTAGCCCCGCACCTCAAACCACTCACGAAATCGATCGGACCTGGTACCGGAAGTTATTCCGTGGGCTTTTCCTTCGGCCGCCGACCCAAGCACCAAAGCACGAATTTTCCGAAACGCCCGATATCCTCAGAGCGACCGCGGGCGGCCTCGTGATCGACGCGCGATCCGTAGGTACCGCCACTACTGTTCGAAAGCCCCGCGAGGTGAATGTCATTCGGTTCAGCACCCTTGGGTACTTTGGGCATGCGAATACGAAATTTCCTCGGTTTGTCTCCAGCAGAACCCATCGACGCAGCCTCTCACATTTAGTACGAAAAAGCGATTCGACTGCTGGACCATCGGACGTGGCAAGCGAGGTCACTAGGGTGAGTGAGAGGAAGGAATCACATGACTGAATCCGCTGACGCAGTACATCTGAACAATCACCACCGCGACACGTTGGTTTCTCTCTTTCAGCACCCCACAAGCCACAACATCGACTGGAAGGCCGTGTTGTCACTCTTGAACGCGGTTGGCACCGTGGAAGAAACCACGGAAGGCAAATATCACATCACCGTGGGAGGCGAAGACCAAGTCTTCGTGCGACCACGTAACAAGGACATCGACGTCCAGACCGTCGTGGACTTGCGTCGCATGTTGACGAGTGCCGGATACGCCACGGTCGTTAAGAACGCCATCGACGAAGGCAAAGAGGTCTAGGGACAAGACACATCGAGGCTAAGGGCGGGGCGACCACGATTCTGACAGACTCGTGATTTGATGGCTAGTTCCTCCAATACCGCCAGCGCTTATCTGGTACTCGTCATCCTCATCGTCATCACTATCCTGGGTCGTCGCGGCGTGCGCCAGTCGAAGGTTGCGAATCTGAACAAGGGTGAACGACAACGACCGATCCTCATCACGTGGCTCGATCCACTGGTCGCATTACTACTCATTGGCTCAGTGATCTGGGGGTTGATCACTCGTGACTTCGGCCATCTCGTGATTGCTTTTTTCGGCGGAGCCGCCGGGGTACCAGTGGGCGTCGCGCGAGCTCGCACCATGTACGTTCGAGCCGTCCAAGCGAACAGGAGCGTCGTCTTTCGCCGCAGTGCACTCGAGTACGGCTTACTCTCGTTGCTGCTCGTGCTCCGGATCGTCGAGGGCTCGATCGCCAAATTACACAGTGACGCCGCGACGCTCGCCCTCACGGCACTACTCGCGTTCGCCTTGGTTGAATCGTTTGCCCGAACGATTGACATCGGACTTCGCTACCACCGTGAGACGAATCCCGTAACGAACTGAAGTTCGCCCTATTCGATCCACGGGTACGTATCAGTCATCGCTCGCGCCGGGTCGTGATCAGGCGCGGCATCCATGCGGAAGTCGGCCCTACAGCGAGCGTCTCGGGTCATGAAAACGGCGAACCGGGTCAGTTCAGACGAACCCTAGTGCTGAGAACTCGATGCCCCTCTGAGGGACCAACCAGGCGTCGCGCATGCACCAAAAAATCTAGATTTTATGACCTTCTTATTGGCGCCCAAGATCGTCTTCACAGTCCACACCCATAATCGACGTAGCAGTCAAGATCTCCCCAAGGAGTAAGCCATGAAACCAACCTCCGATGACTTCACCGACGAGACCGGGCGAACGACACCAGTGAGTGACGAACCGATACTGGCGGTCACTCGCCGTGGTCACATCACGCTCAATATCGTCGCCGCCCTCGTACTCGTCGTGGCTCTGGCGGGCATGGGTTTCGTGTTCGGACACTACGTCTTCACCTCGTCGAAGGCAGGAATCACCTCACCAACGACGTCGAACTCTAACTCGCTCTTGCCGGGCTTTGGAAACTTTACGATTCCCTCGACGACGCCTTCAAACGGCTCTTCGAGTGGATCCCCATCCGCGTCAACTAACGCCGCGGCCGCCAAAATCGCAAAGTCCGTCGACAAGGGTCTCGTGGACATCAACACGAGCCTCTCGTACCAGGATGGCGCAGCGGCTGGCACCGGCATGGTGCTCACGTCCAACGGCCTCGTGCTGACGAACAATCACGTGATCGAAGGTGCGACCTCCATCACCGCACGCGACGTGAATAATGGCAGGGTCTATAGCGCCACCGTCGTGGGATATGACATCACCAAGGACATCGCTGTCCTCCAGCTCAAGGACGCGTCTGGTCTCTCGACCGTCTCTCTTGGCACTTCGAGCGAGGTGAGCAAGGGTGAGCAAGTCGTCGGAATCGGCAACGCTGGTGGCGCCGGTGGAACACCAAGTTACGCCGCCGGAACCGTGCTCGCGTTGAACCAATCCCTCAGCGCCAGCGACTCCGAGGCCGCCACCGGTTCCGAGACTCTCAACGGGATGATCGAGATGAACGCTGACATCCAGCCCGGCGACTCGGGTGGTCCGCTCGTGAACGCCAAGGGGAAGGTCATCGGCATCGATACCGCCGCGGCGACTGCGGGCGGAGGATTCGGCTTCCAGAACTTCACGTCCAACGTCTCTCAGGCCTACGCGATTCCGATTGACACTGCGCTGTCGATCGCAAAGTCAATAGAAAATGGTGACGCTTCAGCTTCGGTGCACGTCGGCGAGACCGCCTTCATGGGTGTGGAAATCCTCCCCGCGGACCAGGCGGGTCAGTCCAACGTCGGCACCCCCGCTACGACCACTGGCGTAGCCGTCGAGGGCGTGATCTCGGGAAGTCCCGCCGCCGCAACCCCACTCGCGCCCGGCGACGTAATTACCTCGCTCAACAACCAGAGCGTCACCACGACGGTCGGACTCGAATCAATCTTGCAGTCGCTCAAGCCCGGTGACTCAGTCCAGGTCGACTACGTCAACCAGAACGGTGCCACAGAATCGTTGACCCTCGTCCTCTCGTCGGGACCGGCCCAGTAACACCGCCGCTACGCCTGACGAACGCCCCCCTCGTCAGGCGTAGCGAGCTGGCTTAGCCCGACTCGTTCCATGGTGCGAGACGACAAAGTCGAGATTGCCCAGTAACTCATCGACGACGTCTCCGTGCGCGGGCGAGAGCGTGAGGTGCAGGCGTCCACGTGACAGCCAACATCTAGTTCGCGCCAGGGCCGCCACCTCATTGACCGGATCCATGATGCCGTGCGGGTACGAGTACGCCGAAGCCACGACCACGCACGTTCGCTCAGTCATCAGCGTGCGGGCCCGAGCGACATCGGCCCGGCAGTGCGCGTAAAGAGGGATGGGCACGAATTCCATATCGAAGTAGTGCGCCGCCTTGGCGTAGGCCGGATGAGCTGACAACGGCGCCAGAATCTGCGGTCGATCGACCCCTTTGGCTCGAGCTCGCTCACGATTCACCAACATCGACATCAAGACCGAATCGGTCTCGCCAGACGTCATGGCGCCGCCGTGATGTTCGGTGGCGCTGCGACGCACGAGGCCACCAGCAATTTCGATGACCTCACGTTCCATCCCCGCCTGTACCGAGAATCGCAATGAATTGAGTGCGTTCGAAAAAAGGTACCGCTCATAGACGGCGTTGATCAACTGTTCGATATCCTTACGGCCCGAGGGGTGGACCAGTCCAAAGAGGCGCCCCGCGTGGACGTCGGGGACCTGTGTACGCAACACGTCCAATTCTTGAAGCACCTCGTTGACCGAACGCGATTACCTCTGCTCCGTCTCGCCCTAAACCAAGGCAAAAGTGAGTACCCAAAGCTGCTCTGTTGAGCCTGCGCCACTTCAAGAGCGAAGGACGCGAAACCACCGTCGCGGATTCATCAGCGGCGACGTCGAATTTCGGCCTGCTGTCGTGTGAAACCGTTCGAAAAGTCAATATGATGCAATTCGAACGACCTTCGAACGATTGGATTGGGCAATGTCAAAAGAATGGGGACCTCTCAGCGGGCTTATCGGTGAATGGGAGAGCGATTCAGGTGGACTGGACACGGCGTTCTCTCACGCCAAGGGCGAGGTGCTCGGTAGTCCCTACCGTGAGAAGTGCACGATGAAGCCCTTCGGGCCAGTCGACAACGGTTCCCAGAGTCTTTACGGACTGGATTACAAGAGCGCGATGTGGCGCTGGGACGAGGAGAATCCCTTTCACACCGAAGTGGGTTACTGGCTCTGGGACGCGGCGACCGGTGAGGTGATGAAGGGTTTCGTAGTGCCGCGTGGTATCACGGTGCTGGCTGGAGGAACCGCAAGCGCCGACGCGAAGAGTTTCACGCTGAAGGCCGCCCTGGACGATCCCCAGTACAGCATTGGAGAGAACAAGTATCTCGCCAAGAACGCAAGCAGCCTCAGTTACGTGCTCAACATCACGACCAACGGCGACACGTGGTCCTATGACGAGAACACCTTGCTTCGAATGAGTGAGTTCGACGAGCCCTTCTCACACACCGACCACAACACCCTGCGGCGCGTTAATTAAGTCGTCAAGCTCTCAGCCCGCGGCCGCGGCTTCGAGCTGAGCGATGTCCAGTTTCACCATCTTCATCATCGCCTGGGTCACGCGATTGGCGGCATCAACGTCAGGACTGCCCATCAACTCACCGAGTTGAACGGGCGTCACTTGCCACGACACACCAAAGCGGTCAACCAACCAACCGCATTGCCATTCGCTTCCCCCCTCCACTAGTCGATTCCAGTAGAAGTCGATCTCTTCTTGCGTAGTGCAATTGACCACCAACGAAATGGCCGCGTTGAATTTGAACTCCGGTCCCGCGTTGAGTGCGATGAAGGGTCGCCCATCGAGTTCGAAGTCCACCACCAATCTCGTACCTTCCTTGTACGGCATGTCGGGACCATAATCCAGGCTCGTTATACGACGAGAATTCGGAAAAATCGAGAGATAGAAATCCACGGCCTCGTCGGCGTTGCCGTCGAACCAAAGACAGGTTGAGAGTGTCGTCATGGCGACATGTTACGAGCGCCACCGCGATTCGTAAAGGGGTCCCGCGCCACCTCTTCGAACGCTGCTGCGCCACGAGCACACCACCTCGAGAACCCAAGACTCGTCCTATGCTGCCAGCAAGGACCACCAGCCCGTCCCGCCAACGAGGTGCCATGACCACGAAGTCTCGCATTCACGCCGCGCCCAACGCTCGCGTGCGCCGACCGATTCTCGCCTTCGTCGCCCTCATCGTTCTCACAACGTCCGTGATGTGGCTGCCCGCTGGCGCGAGTGCCAAGCCCGATCACCAGACCATCGTTGCGGACAGCGCCCCCTCGGTCGTTCCACCCAACTCGCCAGTAGGCCGACAACTCTCGTGGCTGCTCGGTATCGGATCACTTCTTCCGCTTTCCAAAAAGGAAGAAGCCTCCCATTTCGATGCACCGTTCATTGCCGCCGAACCAGTGGCCCAGTTGAACACCGCCTTCGCGAGCCTTGGTTCAACCGGAAGCCGGGTGACCCTTTTGGGCCTAGGCGACGTGACGGCCACAACCCTGAAAGCTGCCATCAAGATTGGCGCGATCACGTATAACGCTCAACTCACGGTCGACGCGAAAGGGCTGATCGAAGGGCTCTACTTCACGCTGGCCGCGCCCATCCCGATTCCCAAAGTTACGTCCTGGTCCCAAGTGGACAAGGACCTCGCTGCGATGGCTCCCGATTCAAGTTTTCTCGCGGCTCAACTCAACGCCAACGGCACCTGCACTCAAGTGCACCCACTCAACGCGAACACGCCTCGACCGCTCGGCTCGATGTTCAAACTTTTCATACTCGGCGCACTCGCCAGCGCAGTGAAGAACCACACGATCAGCTGGAGCCAGAAGTTGACGTTGACGGCAGCACTCAAGGTGGGTGGCAGTGGCGTCCTGCAAGACGATCACGTCGGAACCACGCTCAGCGTCAAGCAAGCCGCGATCAAGATGATCTCGGTCAGTGACAACACCGCGGCGGACATGCTGCTCGCTCTGGTGGGTCGCAGTGCCGTTGAGGCTCAGGTGCGCAACTGGTCGTCGCACGCTTCGCTCGACCAGCCGTTTCTCAGCGTGGCTGAGTTGTTCGTATTGAAATGGCACGACTTTCCCTCACTGGCGAACCACTATTTGTCGCTGAAGCCCGCGCAGCGCCTCGCCTACCTTTCTTCGACCGTGGACAAGATCGCGGACAATGCCATCACGTCTTCCAACGCTCCGCGTGACATAGACACGATCGAATGGTTCGCGTCGCCCGCCGACATCTGTCACGCGTTCGCGGGACTGACTTCACTCCAGTCCGAACCCGGACTGAGTCCCATCAATACGATCCTCAGCACCAACAACGGGGGCATTGAATTGAAACCCACGACGTGGCCTCGCATCTGGTTTAAGGGGGGATCCGAACCCGGCGTGCTCACCCTCGGTTACTTGGCGCGCGACAATGACGGCAAGACCTACGTCGTCGTGATGATGCTCGCCAATCCAAGGAAAGTGATTTCCTCGAGCTCGACACTTTTGGGGCTCGGCGTCGTCACCGGTGCACTGAATCTCCTTCGTGGGTGAGGACTGACGAAAACCTCCCCTATCCAACGTGCCTGGTGAGCGAGTGTTCTTGACCTTCCGCGGTCCCCTCAGGGACGCACCACCGGGAGAAACTTTTAGAGAATTGTTATGCGCCGCCGATCTCGTTTGTCACCACGCCGCCTAGAACGTGAATAGGTGGGAAAGGAAGTGACATCGTGCCACCAATCAGAATTCATCAACAATTTTTCGGGGGTGGACCAGGCAGAGGCGGCGGCATCTTCCTCCTCTTGTTTCTCGTCCTTGTCGTTTTGGTCATCGTCTGGGCGATCAGCGCGTTCTCGCACCGCCGCAACCACCTCCACTATGGTCCCGGCGCAATTGGACCAAAGGGCTACGGGCCACACGCCAACCCAGAAGCTCAACGCATTCTCGAGGAGCGATTTGCCCGTGGTGAGATAGACGCCGACGAATTCAAACAGAAGCGCGACATCCTCCGAGATCACGCCTAGGGAGATTTGGCGTAACGCCAACGGAGTGATTCTTCGCGTCCTGGGTGTACCAGACTGAGTACGTGACCACGACGTCGGACCCACCGGTCGACCTCGACTTGGAGAAATCGTCCACGATCGCTTGTAGCGATGCTTTCTCGCTGCTCCAGTGTTCGGCGGATGGCCTCACCTCCGCCGAAGCGACAAAACGCCTAGAACACTTCGGTCCCAACGTACTCACGACCCACAAGGTCCACGCGAGCGCTGTTCTGTTCCGACAGATTCGAAACCCCATCCTCCTGCTCCTACTCGGTGCAGCCCTGGTCTCGGGACTGACCGGCGGAGGAACAAATGCCATCATCATCGCCGTCATCGTGGCCCTAAGCGTCGGACTTGGTTTCTTCAACGAGTACGCCGCCGAAGTGGCGATGGCGAGTCTGCGATCAAAGATAAGCCAGAACGCCCAGGTCCGCCGAGACGGACACGTTCTCGACGTGCCGGTATCAGTACTCGTTCCAGGCGACGTGGTGGAACTTCGTATCGGAGCGATAGTGCCGGCTGACCTACGCCTCACTGACGTCGCTGAACTCGAGTGCGACGAAAGTGTGTTGACCGGCGAGTCACTTCCCGCGACGAAGAACGCCGAACCCGTCGTCGACGCGGCAAAGCAGGGACTCACCAACTGCGCGTACATGGGCACGATCGTGCATCAAGGGTCGGGAACCGGCGTCGTCATCGAGACCGGCACTCATACGGCCTTTGGCAAGATCGCGGCGGGGCTCGGAGAACA
This sequence comes from Acidimicrobiales bacterium, assembly GCA_049512875.1. Lineage (GTDB taxonomy): Bacteria > Actinomycetota > Acidimicrobiia > Acidimicrobiales > RAAP-2 > RAAP-2. The sequence continues at coordinate 9,056 of JBEKWQ010000010.1, read as the reverse complement.
ACCGAGCAAGACCGCCTTCGAGGTGGGATTGTCCAGATTCTCGAGGTTCTTGTTCATCGTCGCCGCAATCCTCACCGCAGTCGTCTTCGTCTTCAACGTCCTGCTGGCCCGGCCCCTCATTGAAGCGCTGCTTTTCTCTCTCGCCATAGCGGTGGGCATTGCACCAGAGATGATGCCCGCCATCGTCACGATCAGTCTTTCCTCTGGATCGAAGGCCCTCGCCAAGAAGAAAGTACTGATCAAACGCCTGGTTGCCATCGAGGACCTCGGGAACATCGAGATTCTCTTTACCGACAAGACGGGCACCCTCACCGAGGGCAGCATTACCTTCGAGCAAAGCGTGGACGGCGCGGGGGCCCAAGCCCCCCGTCCACTGCTCTTGGGCCTGCTCTGCAACGAATCGACCGTCGGACCCGACGGACCCGTCGGCGGCAATGCACTGGACCAGGCTCTCTGGCTTTCACTCAAGGGATCGGACCTCGCTGACATGACCGCCCAAGTGGCGAACTTCACCCGCACGTCCATAATGCCATTCGATCACGAACGTCAGCTCGTCTCGGTGCTCGTCAAGGACGACGCCCAAAAGTCAACGGTGATCACCAAAGGTGCCCCCGAAGTGGTCCTCGAGCGCTGTGCACGAGTCAGTGACGCCACTCGAAAACTCCTAGAGACACTCTTCTCAGAAGGTGACCGCGTCATCGCGATCGCCTCTCGCGCGCGCGATGGTACGGCCGCGCTTAGCGCTGCCGACGAGAAAGACCTGACCTTTGAGGGCTTTCTCACCTTCGCCGACCGCGTCAAGGTCGACGCCGGTGAATCCTTGAACAAACTTGAGAGGCTCGGCGTTGAGGTGAAGATCATCACCGGCGACAACGGACTCGTGGCGACGAGAGTTTGTGCCGAGATCGGACTCACGAGCCTGGGACTCTTGAACGGAACCGACGTCGAGAAGCTCGACGACGACGCCCTCGCCACGGCGATTCCAAAGACCACCATTTTCGCGAGGATCAATCCGGACCAGAAGTCTCGAATTATCAAGATTGCGCGCCGGACGGGCAAAGACATTGCCTACATGGGTGACGGAGTCAACGACGCCGTGGCGCTTCACCACGCGGACGTGGGGATCTCGGTGGACTCGGGTACCGATGTCGCCAAGGATGCGGCGGACGTGGTGCTTCTTGATAAGGACCTCGGCGTACTCGCCGAGGGCGTGACCGAAGGTCGACGCATCTTCGCCAACACGATGAAGTACGTCCTGATGTCCACGTCGTCGAACTTCGGCAACATGTTCAGCGCCGCGGGAGCTTCCGCCCTGTTCACGTTCCTGCCCATGCTTCCTTCGCAGATACTCCTCAACAACTTGCTCTATAACACGGGTCAGCTGGTGATTCCCTACGACAACGTCGACGCAGAATCTCTGGCCCGGCCAGCGGCGTGGGACATGAGATTCATTCGCCGATTCATGTCCATCTTCGGTCCCATCAGCTCGATCTTCGACTTCGTGACCTTCTGGGTGATGATCTCGGTACTGCACGCTCAGCACGTCGAATTTCGTACTGGTTGGTTCGTGGAATCCATCGCCACCCAAACGCTCATCATCTACATCATTCGAACCCGTAAGGTTCCGTTCTTCACGAGTCGACCCAGTCGCTCGATGATGCTCGTGCCGACGGGGGCCGCTCTCGTGGGTGCCGTTCTGCCCTATACCCCTTTGGCCCATCTGCTCGGCTTCACTCCTTTGCCGGCCATCTTCTTTCTCTGGCTCTTTGGCATGGTCGCCTTCTACTTGGTTCTCGTCGAACTCGCCAAGATCGAGTTCTACCGTGCCGGTAGGTCGATCAGAGCCAACCTGACGCCACGCGCGAGCTCAGCCGCCCAACGACGTGACCACCAACTTCGACGACGCGCGTCACGTTTCATAGCCCACGAGGTGCCGAGCTTCGCTCGTAGGAAGAAATGAGAAACGATGGCTAGGCGAGCGCCGCGTCGAGCGTGATGCTCGTACCCGTGAGCGCCTTGCTCACCGGACAACTCGCCTTCGCCTCGTCCGCGACCTTCTTGAAACCCGCGTCGTCAAGGCCTTCCACGATCCCGCGCACCACGAGAGCGATCGTCGAGATGCGAAAACCTCCCGCAGGATCCGGATCGAGCGATGCCGTGGCGTCCACCTCGAGACTCTTGGGGGTTGCGTCGGCACGACCGATGAGCGCCGAAAGTTGCATTGCGTAACAGGCCGAGTGCGCGGCGGCGATCAATTCTTCGGGACTCGTGGTGCCGTCCGCGTCTTCCGCCGCTCGCTTGGGAAACGACACGTCGTATTCCCCGACTCCGCTGCTGGTCAACGTGACGTGTCCCGAACCATCCTGCAAACCACCGGTCCAACTCGTGTGGGCACTTCGTTTTGGCATTCTTCCTCCTCCATTGGTTTGGCTCAGTGTACGAGCCTCTGGCGAGCGCACGTCGGTGTCTACTCGAATTTCGACGCTCCCCAGTGGCGCGAGGGAGGTGAATACGTTGGTTTCAAAGAGAAGCAAGGCTGGTCGCCCGTTCCTCTAAACTTGATACTCGACCAGTACTCGCGACGGTGTCGCGACGTGCCGCTTCTCGGTATCTCGTGATACGTGGAGCCCCAAGGAGAATCAACGTGTCATCTCAGAGCCCTCATTCGAAACGAGTGGCGAACAGCGAACGTCTCGAAGCGTTGGGCGCCGCCGTCGAGCGACGATCTTCCTCGGGGTCCTCGCGACGCGGCGGTTCCTCTGGCGCACGATGCCATCGAGTGCGGTGGGGTCGTCTCACCCTGTTCGGAGTCCTCGGACTGGTCCTGGTCGTCATCCTGGGTGTCGTTGCCGACTATTACTACCTGGGCTCGAAGATCAACCGTATTCAGGTGAACAACATCCAGAGCGCGAACGGACCCGAGAACATCCTGCTCGTCGGCTCCACCGATCGCTGTGCGCTCAAAGTCCAGAACAAGGCCTACGGACTTTGCCAGGATGGCGTGAACGGCATCAACAGCGACATCGTGATGATCGTGCACGTCAACCCGGCCAATCGAACCCTCGCCCTCTTGTCCATCCCGCGCGACCTCTTCGTACCGAACGCCCGCCAGACGGGCGCGAACAAGATCGATGCGGCCCTCTACGAAGGACCCAGCCAACTGGCGGCAGCAATCGAGGAGGACTTCGCGATTCCGATCAACCATTACGTCGAGCTGAACTTCGACACGTTTGCGAACGTGGTGAATGCCCTCGGTGGCGTCTACATGTACTTTCCCGTTCCGATCTTTGACGCGGAGTCGGGGCTCAACATCGCTCACCCCGGCTGTTACCTACTCAACGGGTATCACGCCCTCCAGGTCGTGCGCGCTCGGCACTTGCAGATTCAGAACGTTCCGACGAACCACGATTTCCGCACCTGGCCCCAGGAAGCCCAGAGCGACATCGCTCGAATCCGACGCACCCACGAATTCCTTCGCGTTCTCGCCGCCAAGGTTGCGTCACGCGGTCTAGGCAATCCTTTCACCGACCAGTCCATCGTCTCGTCGGTCATCGGCAGCCTGCAGGTCGATCAGAACTTCTCCGAGAACCACATGATCAGCCTCGCACGGGACTTCGCCACCGCCAAGATCGCTACCATCCCCCAACTCACCTATCCCGTCGTGGAGGTGCAGAACGGCTCACTCCTTTACCACGGCTATTACTACGGTGACGTCGAGTTCCCGATCCAACCGACCGGTCAAATGACCCTCAACACGATCTTTGACGTGGGCACGAACCAGAATTCTTTCAACTACGGCACGCTTCCGAATGCGAGCAGTTTCAAAATGACGGTCGAGAACGGGACGAACATCGCTGGTCAGGCTGCCACGATCGCGAGCGCCCTCACGAAGAAGGGATTTCGAATCAAGTCGATCGGAAGTCGTAGGCCCGACGGGGTCGCCAACGAGACCACCGTCTTCTACGGTGGGCCGCCACCACCAGCCAACGCCAACTGGAACAGCCCGAGCCTCGCCGCGGCCGAAAAAGTCCTCGACCAGTTGAGCGGACCAGCCATTCTCGGCTACGACCCGGGCGAGGTCACGCCCGGCGCACTCGTCACCGTCCAGACGGGTAATGGGCTCGGCGTCTTAAGCACGATCAAGAAGACGACCACGACGTCAACGAAGGGGACGAGCGCGGCCACGACCACGACCACCCTCGCGACCTCGGGTCTCTACTCGACGCCCACACCGACCAACCAGCCCCTCGAACCCTACGATCCCCGCGCCTGCAACGCGGCCCATAACGGTCCCGCCGCCTAGTCCGTGGACCGTGACCGCAGGTCGACCAGGGCACCTCGGTACAGTTGACGCACATGGTACGCCGAGGACTTGACATGAACGCGCCGGTTCGAGGACGCGATTGGTGCGTCGGCGCGCTCGAGCTGGCGGTCGCCATCACGGCGCTCATCGTGGGCACGCAGATCGGAAGGATTCACAGTCACGCAACCCACTTGGTCCTCTTGGCCTGGTTGTGCACCCTGGTGTTGCTCGTCGTGGGCTCGCTCGCCATTCGGAAGTTAACGTCCTGTGTCGGTCGTTCGATCACCCAACACTCCTACCCCGCCGCCGGAGCAATCGTGCGACTCGTCGCGACCGGCCTGGGCTACGTCATCTTGCTGCTCGCGCTCTTTGGCGTGCTCGGGGTATCCCTTTCACATTTGTTGATCGGCGCGGGCGTCGCGGGTGTCATCATCGGCATTGCCGCTCAGCAAAGTCTCGCGAATATATTCGCCGCGCTCGTGCTCTTGTTCGCTCGTCCCTTCGTCGTTGGCGAGCACGTTCGAATTCGCTCGGGCACGCTGGGAATAATCGACGCCGACGTCCTCGGGATCGGACTCACCTACGTGACCGTTCGCACCGAGGACGGCGTCCTCAAAGTTCCCAACTCCGTCATGCTCGCATCAGGTGTCGGTCAATTCGATCCCAAACCGCCAACGCCACCGACACCACCCATGAAGGAGTCGTAGCCTCGAGAATTGTTCTACGTCGACGCCAACGTGAAGATTGTCTTTAAGAAAGCGATAAAGTTCGCCACGTTCAACGGCATTCTCCCAGGAGAGGATTGGTAGTTCCTTATACTGAGAAGACACGGGACTGGTAGAGCTGATCTGCCGGCCTTGGCGTCGTCACCTTCTGATCGAGATAGTGGAGCACTTAATGAAGTTCCAGCGCGTCACCCTCTTCGTCGTCGCACTCTTCACGTTCGTCGCGAGCTCGTCGGCGGGAGCGAGTGTGAATCCGACGTGGCAGGCGGCGAGAAACGCGGCTTTACCCAGCAACGCCACGAGTCTTTACAACGGCAACTTGTCGGTACTCTCCTGTCCCGCCGTCGGCGCGTGCGCCGCGGCGGGCATTGACCAGGACGCCAATGGCAAAACCTTCGGACTGCTCTTGAATGAGGTCGGCGGCGTGTGGCGTGATCCCACGAACGTCAGCGCACCAGCCAACGCCGACGCTTCCTACGGCGTCTCGATCTACGGTGTCTCGTGCGGCGCACCCGGTTACTGCAGCGCCGTTGGTACGTACGCTGACTCGGCCCAGAACCAGTTGACTTTCATCGTTGACCAGATTGACGGCGTCTGGCAAAAGGCCACCGAAGTCAATCTGCCGGCGAACGCCGACAAGAACTCCCAGGTCTCGGACCTGCACTCCATCTCCTGTACGTCGGCGGGCACGTGCAGCGCGGTGGGCGCCTACGACGTCGGCGTCGGCGCAATTTCCATCGAACAGCCCTTCGCGGTGAGCGAGGTCGCGGGCCACTGGACCAGCGCCAGCGAGATCGCCTTGCCCGCCGGCACGAACTTCAATCCATTCGGTGAACTGAACCAGGTCTCGTGCACGAGTGCCGGCAACTGTGCCGCCGCCGGGTCCTACATCGACCAGAACAACGTGACCCACGCACTCGTCGTCAGCGAAGTCGCGGGCACGTGGCGTGCGGGTTCGTCCCTCGCTCTTCCCGCCAACGCGAGCGCCTACGCCGGTGCGACGCTTAGCGAGGTCTCGTGCGCGAGCGCTGGTAACTGCAGCGTGGCGGGCTCGTACAACGTCTCGGGCGGCGCCGTCGAGATGCTCGTCGGCACCGAGACGAACTTCGCGTGGGCTCGCGCGAGCGAAATCCAACTCCCCGCGAGCGCCGCCGCGAACCCGCACGTGTTGCTCTACGGCTTCGGCGGCATATCGTGCGCGTCGAATGGCAACTGCGCTTCGGGTGGCCAGTACCAGGACAAGGTCGGGAACTTCCAAGGTTTTCTGGTGAACGAAATCAATGGTCACTGGCAGGCGGCAACGGAATTGACCCTACCTTCGGGCGCCGTACAAGCGGGAAAGAACGGTGGTGTCGTGGCCCTCTCGTGCGTCTCGGCGGGTAACTGCGCGGCGGGAGCTGCCTACGAGGATTCGTCGGGTAACTACCAGGCGCTCGTCGTCAGTGAGACGAATCACGCCTGGACGACCAGCACCAAGATCACGTTGCCCGCGGGAGCCACGACGGTAGGTCAGGCTGGTGGCATCTACGCGCTCGACTGCCAAAGGACCGGGGTCTGCGACGCGGTGGGTAGCTATGAGACGACGTCAGGTAACTACCTCGGCTTCACGGACCGCGCGTCCTGACGTAGGGTCACTTACGAAGGTTCCTCAGCCAACGCGAGATACCCAGAGCAAGGTTTCATGTAATTACCACCTTGCGATAGCGTGGCTTTCACCTTGCGGTAACCCAGTCTTCTTACCTTGTCCACATGGCACGTGAACGCACATCCTCTCCCCTGATGGGTCCGTCACGTGCCACTTCGCGCTCCACGTCGCCTTCTTGCGAGCATCAACATGGCTGACCCCGAAGGCCGCAGCGTCGTCATGGTGGTCGAAGACGAGGAGAGTTACCAGGACGCGCTCAACATCGGTCTCAGCGTCGAAGGATTCATCGTGATGGCGGCCAGCACCATCACCCAAGCGCGCGAACTGATGTCTTCGACCAAGCCCGACCTGGTGTTGCTCGACGTGATGCTGCCTGACGGTTCGGGCATTGACTACTGCCGTGAGATCTATGACACCTCGCGCATACCGGTGATAATGGTCTCGGCGCGCACCAGTGAAGTGGACGTCGTGCTGGGCCTCGAGATCGGTGCGGCGGACTACGTCACCAAGCCCTATCGTCTGCGAGAATTGGTCGCGCGCATGCGTGCGGTACTGCGTCGCCCCCAGACGGCCAACGAGGACGAGATCATCACCTTCGGCGATCTCCGTATCGACTTCGTACGTCGCACGGTCACGCGTCGGAGCATCGACATCGAGCTCAGTCGCAAGGAGTTTGACCTGCTCGCCCTCTTCGCCTCACGTCTCGGCCAAGTGGTGACTCGTGAGGTGTGCCTGGATACCTTGTGGTGGGGCTTAGAGCTTTCCGACACCCGTACGTTAGACACCCACGTCAAGCGACTTCGTCAAAAGATCGAGGACGATCCGTCAGTACCTCGCCACCTGGTCACCATTCGTGGCGTGGGTTTTCGCCTCGACCCCTAGTCTCGGACTATGCAAAAAGGCGATCTCGTTCCTGATTTCACACTGGACGACCAAGACGGTCAACCCCGCTCACTGGATTCATTCCTCGAGAAAGGACCGGTCGTGCTCTTCTTTTACCCCGCCGCGATGACCACGGGTTGCACGAAGGAGTCGTGCCACTTTCGCGACCTGGCGAGCGAATTCGCCGCCAAGGGGGCACAGCGCGTTGGCATCTCCATGGACAGCGTGGAAAAGCAGGCGAAGTTCACGTCCAAGAACAACCTCGACTACCCGCTCCTCGCCGACGTCGGGGGCAAGGTCGCCAAGTCCTTTGGAGTGAAGCGAGCCCTGGACCTGCTCAAGGTGAAGCGCACGACGTTCGTCATTGGACAGGACCACCGCGTACTCGACGTGATCGCGAGCGAGACGGACATGAACGTCCACGCCGAGCGGGCCCTGAGCGTCTTAGGGTAGGTCGGGCTAGCCCGCGATCATCGCGGTCGCGGGATCGCCGAGGTACGTACCCACGTGGCTCAACACTCGCGACGCCATCGCCCCGTCGATTTGACGGTGATCAAAAGCCAGCGCGAGTTCGACCACGTGTCGTACGACGACCTGGTCGTCAACCACCCACGGCGATTTCGCAATCTGGCCCACCGCGAGGATCGCCCCGGTACCCGGAGGCAGGATCGGCATCGCCGCGTCAACTCCGAACGGACCGACGTTCGTGATGGTGAGCGTCGTGCCAATCATCTCGTTGGGCGTCGTTGTACCGCTGCGGGCCTTGTCGACCAACACGTTGAGCGCAGTCGCCATGCCCACGAGGTCCAACTCATCGGCGGCCTTGATGTTCGGCACGATAAGTCCGCGAGGCGTATCGGCGGCGATTCCCAGGTTGACGCTTCGACGAACCACGACTTCGCTGTTGGCGGCATCAAAGCTGGAGTTGAGTCCCGGAAAATGACGTGCGGCGTCACAGAGCGCCAGCGCGACAATGGTGAGAGGCGATAGGCGGACGTTCGCCAAGTTGGGGTGCTTCTTCAGCCCCGCCAACAACTCGACAGTCCTCGTCGCGTCGACGCGTACCCAAACCGCGGCGTGCGGTGCGCTGAAGGCACTCTGGACCATCGCTTCGGACATCGATCGCAACACGCCCTTGACGGGTATGCGCTCTTCCTTCAGTCCCGTTGACCACGATTCGATATCGCGACCCACGAAATGCGACATGGTCGTGGGTCCGGTCACCGGAACAGAGGCGGGGCGCGGGGTCGAATCGGGGCTGAGGGCTTGTTCGACGTCGCGTCGGGTGATGAGTCCATCGCGGCCCGAGCCGGTCAGGGTCGCGAGATCCAAACCATGCTGTTTGGCGTAGAGACGTACGGGTGGCGTACTACGTGGTGCCAGTCCTGATCTGGTGGTGGCCTGGTTGACGGGGACCGGCGAAGGCGCGGGCGCGGGCGCGGGCGCGGGCGCTGAACCCTTGCGACGGTGCGTACGAGTCGCGAGTCCGTCCTCGTTCGCG
>JBEKWQ010000009.1:0-18346 GCA_049512875.1 Acidimicrobiales bacterium | reverse complement strand
AGCTCGGCGATGAACGTATCATTCGGGTCGTTCGCGAGCGCCACGCTGACGTCGAGGTCGTTCAGTCCATTGGGCACGTTGAACTGATACGTGCTCGATGTGGCCGGGGCTCCGGCTCGACCGTTGCCGCCGGTGAGCATGCCTTGGAACGTCCCACCGTTGCGTCCCGTGGGAACGAGCGTGCGCACCGTGACCGGAATCGTGTTCGTGCCGTAGGGGCTCGAGACGACGACGGACTGACTGGCGTCACCCGAGACGTTGGAACTCGTGAGCGAAAGGTTCGCAGAACCGCTCTGACCCGGTCCGAGGGTCAACGTCGACGGGTAGATGTTGCCGCCGGGTGAGTAGTTGTACGTGTTGGCGCTCCACTGGATCGGTCCGCTCGAACCGACGTAGGGAGGTGCCGCGGTGAAGAACACCGCGGTCCATCTGCCGGCGGGCGGATTCGTCACCTCGACTTCGCCGTAGTCGGCGAGTCCCTGCGGCTCGGAGAAGGCGGCGTATGTGCCGTTGGGCTCCAAGAGCGCGAAGTGAAGTACCGAGTCCTGCCCGACGTACTGGTAGTCGGCCGAGAACTCCAGCCTCGTCAGGTTGCCGCCCGAAGGGGGCACCGTGAAGTTCACGTCCTGATAGACCTCGCTGACCCCGCTCCAGTACGGGAACGTCCCGGTATTGGTGGGACACGTCGACGTCGATTCCGGGTTCATGCAGAACGTGCCACCCTTCGAGAAGAAGGGCGTGGACGACAGCGCCCGGGTCGACAGGTTGACCGTGACCGGGGAGTTGCCCGTGTTCGTGACCTGGACGGACTGGTTCGACGTGTCGCCCGGATTTTGGACCACGTTGATCTGTCCGGGGTTGAGCAGCAGACCGCCGCCAGAAGAGTTGGACGAATTGAACCCGCCGCCGAACCCGCCGCCGAAGCCGCCGTTGATCGACTGCGCGTCTTTCACCGCCGCGAGGACGTTCAACAGTCCGGCACCCTGTTCGGTCGCGGGTGCGCCGATGTCAGTGGCCGTGCTCATGAGAATCTGCTTGACCAGTGCCGGGGTCGGGTCTTGTCCGTTGTGCGTCGAGGCGTAGGCCGAGATGACGTCGGCGGCGGCGCCCGAGGTCAGCGGTGCCGCTTCGCTGGTCCCGCCGAAGACGTCAACGGGCGAGCCCGCTCCGTTCGCCGTGGTGCAGTCCGTGTACAACGCGTCGTTCGCACTGCAGAGCGCCCAGTTGCTGTCGCCCGGGGCTACGAGGTCGACGGTGTTACCGGCCTGGGAGTAACCGCCTGAGGAGATACTCGAGATGTTGTTGTCGATCCACGAACCGTTGGCGATGGGGACGTTGGAGCCGCCGTAGGTCCACTGCTCGTAGGCGCGATACGTCGTCGTCGCACCGACACTGATGACATCGGGGTCGGTCGCCGGTGATCCGATCGTGCTCGTCGTTCCCGCATCACCTGAGCTCACGACGACGGTGACGCCGGCCGCGACCGCGGCGTCGTTGGCGTCGCGAGTGACGTCGAGCGCGGTGTCGGGGAAGGGGTTACCTCCGAAGGACTCGTTGATGACCTTGACGCCGTTCGCGACGGCGTAGTTAATCGCTTCGAGGAACGCCGTCTCGGTGGTTTCGTTGTTCTCTGAGAACACCTTCAAAGCGTCGACGCTGGCTCCGGGAGCGTCACCGACGATCTTGATGTCGCACCCCGCCGGCAGCGGATCCGTGCTCGACATGTACTGGGAGATGTCGTAGACCGCGTTGCCCTGGGCAGCGATCGAACTGGCATCACCGAACGCCTCTTCGCCACCTGTCGGAATGGTGCTCGCGTCGCCCGAGAAGTCGACCTGCTTCACGACGGGTTGGCCGGGCCTTCCGTAGTCCCGGTTGCGCTGAAAGTCCACGTTCGTCGGATCGAGTCCGTCGGCGATGGTCGCGACCGTTACGCCGGAACCGACATTGCCACCCAGTTGCGTGGGTGTGGCGTTGATATTGGTGAGCGCCTCGGGATTCAACTGGGGATTGTTTTTCGTACCACAGAGCAAGGACGGAGGAGATTTCGACGTCTCCGTGTGTGCGGTCTTCAGGGTCGCGACCGCGGGAACTTTGCCCGTGACGGTCGGTCCCGGGATCGTGGTGTTCTTGAGCACGCTCTGCACCGCGCGATTCGCGGCGAGCTTGGCGGCCTCAGTGGCTGTCATTTTTGCCACTACCGCGTTTATGAGGCTGAGTGAGGAAATGTGCGTGGCGCCACTCGCTCGCAGTGACTTCACGATCGGCGCTTGTTCGGCTTTCACTGCGGCGCTGCGAGCAGCTGAACGAGGCGACAACGAACTGTTCTGATTGCGCAGTATGACGATCATCTCTCGAGCGGGTCCGGATCGCACCGCCGCACCGCCGGTCGAGCCGTCGATGAGAAATGCACCGCAACTCACGACTACTGCCAGAGCAGCGGTGCCGATTCGGCGAGAGTGACTCTTTCCTAACCTCATGAAACCCCCAGTTTCGCGTCGGCCAACAACGGTGATGGCCGTGGCAATCTGTTTAGCCCATTTTTGGCACGGTCGCCAACGCGTTCCTCAGCTCGGTTCAAAATCTTGCACCAACACGATCAAAACGTAAATCAGGTCCCGTTCGCCCCCTCCGCGTGGCCGTTCGACGTCAGGGGAGCGGCCGATCGGGCACGACGCCGGCTTCCCTCCGTAGTCAGTGGATGCGTGCGGGGCCGATGTCAAAGCCATTTCGGTGGCGTTCCTTTTTGTCGGCGCCTCGATCGTCACGACACTGTTGGGTGTGCGGTTCGGAGTTATGTGGCTATCCAAACGCATGAGGAATAGTGCAGTCGATGAATAAGAAAGTCGCAATGCTCGGTTCGCTTGCTTCGTCGATTTCACAGGACTACGAGAACGACGAATTCACTTTGGCTCCCGGCGAGTGCGGGGCCGACCAGTCGTCGGATTGACCTTATATATTGGTCGGCCGTTCACCGATCGATCGAACCATCGAATACGCGAGGACTTAGACCGCTCGGGCATGCACGGGAATCGACTGAGCGAAGGAGAATAGGTTGTCGGGATCGTATTTGCTCTTGATCGTCGCCAGTCGTGACAGGTTCGATCCGTAGTAGGCACTCGGCCAGTTCACGAGTGTCGGATCGATGTAGTTCTGATAGGCACCCGTGCCCGGGTCAAAGACGTTCGTCCCGAGCCACGTGAGCCACTGCTCGCCGGCCGCTATCAGCGACGGAGACGTGTAACTCGACCACGAGTACGTCGCTTGGATGCACGCCAGTTTGTCGCGGTGGACGAAGGCGGTGGCGTCACTCGCCACGCGATTGATGGCACCGCCATAGGAGTCGAAGGCCAGTCCACCGCCCACCGTCGGGGCGTGCGCGTGGAGGTTCTCGACCGCGTCGATGAACGAGGCGACCGACGCGTCGTTCATCGGTGCGTTGACGTAGTTGGATTTGGCGGAGTAGGCCTCGCGACCGAGTCGGCCAGCCGGGTTCTGTGTCGTCAGGTGACAGGCCGCGATCGAGAGACCCGAACAGCCCGCTTCGATCTCCATGGCGCTCAGGTAGCTGTTGGAGCCACTGAAGGAGTACGTCGGAGCGGTGGCGATCATCGACTTCAGTGGGGCGAGCACGCTCGCCAGTTCACTCGGCGAGCCGCAGTACACGCCGGCGATCTGTGGCAAGAATCCGTAGGTTCCCTGGGAGAGCAACTGACAGTTCGACCAGAGTTCGTCGGGCGCGGTATCGATCCACAGACCCCACGCACTCAGCATCGTGGCCGCGGCGGCCCACGGGTACTGCAGAGTGAACAACGTCACCTCGGGCATGGGGTGCACGCTGAACTCGAATGACGTCACGACCCCGAAGGTCCCGCCGCCGCCGCCTTGACTGGCCCACAGAAGGTCGCTGTTCATTGATGCGTCGGCGGCGACGGTGCTCGCGTCCGCCGTCACGACGCTCACCGATCGGATGTTGTCGGTGGTGAGACCGAACTTGCGGCCAAAGACGCCGATCCCACCGCCGAGGGCGAGTCCGGCGATGCCGACCGTGGGACACGATCCGCCGGGCAGAAGTCGACCGGCGTTGCCGATCACGTTGTAGACGTCGATCAACTTGGCGCCCGCACCGACGCGCGCCGTGTTGGCCGCGGTGTCGACGCTGACGCCGTTCATCCGACTCACATCGATCACGAGTCCGTCACTGTTGGAATAGCCGCCGTAGCTGTGACCACCGGAACGAGCGGCGATTGCAACGTCGTGTGCAGTGGCGAAGGCGACGCATCGCGCGACGTCGTCGGCCGTGGCGCAGTAGGCGATGGCGCGCGGATGGAGATTGACGAACTTGGAGTTGTACAAAAGGCGGTCGATGCCGTAGCGAGGATTGGACGGCAGGACGAGCGAGCCCGTCAGTGACGCACCGAGCTGCGCCCACGCCGCCGCCGTAGCTGGTCCTGACGTCGTGGTGGTTGTGGGTGACGTCGTCGTTGTCGTCGTTGTCGTTGTCGTCGATGAATGTCGTTCCTCGAGATAGACCGTTCCCGCGATAGCCGCGCCGGCGATCGCGCCCAAGCCGAGCGTTCGTTGGAGGAATGCGCGACGGTCATGGAGAGTTGATTTCTTGAATGAGTCGTGCCGAAACGGTGCCGGATTCGATTCGCTCATTGCCCAAGTGTGGCACCGGGCACGGTGTGTGGGCGCCCGGTTCCGCGACGTCCAACGAGTCGGGGCGCCGGGATTCGAACCCGGGACCTCCTGGTCCCAAACCAGGCGCGCTAACCAAGCTGCGCTACGCCCCGTGCCCTACATCGTTACACATTCCCTGAAATCAACTCCCTCGCCGCCCCTGCTCCGTAGGCTGGCCGAAAGACCAATGGAGGCACCCGTGGCCTACGAGTGGATCATCGATGCTCTGGATACGACGTGGGGCTCGATCGACCGATTGGTGCGTGCGCAACCATCCGAGAGTTACGACGCGATGACGCCGTGCCCGGGCTGGAGCGTCAAAGACGTCTTGAGTCACTTGGTCGGTTTCGAGAGGATGCTCCACGGAGAACCGGTGCCCGTGCACCACGGCGAGTGGCCGAACTACGTGCACAATCCGATCGGCGAGTTCAACGAGGCCTACGTGCAGGCCAATCGCGACCGACCCGGTATCGAGGTGCTCGACGAACTGCGCACGCAATGTGCGCGATCGATCGCCGCGCTGCGCGCACTCGACGACGCCGGATGGGAGAAGGTCGGCTGGAGCCCCGAAGGTGAACGTCCGTACCACCGGTTCCAAGAGACGCGCGTCGTCGACAGTTGGATTCACCTCCAGGACATCCGCGACGCGCTGTTGCAACCGGAAGACGACCACGGGCCCGGTGAAGAGATCGTCGTGAACCGCTTTGAGTCGGGACTGCCCTTCATCGTGGGCAAGCGCATGAAGTCACCCGACGGGACGTTGGTTCGCGTCAACTTGAGCGGACGACTCGCGCGTTCGGTATCGATCGGCGTCGTCGACGGACGCGCGCTCGCCGTGAGCGACAGTGCGGAACCGCCCACGCTCGAGATCACGACGCCGGTGGCGCTCTTCTGGCGTCGCGCCGCCGGACGTATCAGCGCTGCGGCGTTCTTGGCGGCATCGGCCACTGACGTCCGAGGCGATCACGCGATGGCGGGCGCCTTCGCCGACTCACTGGTCATCATGATTTAAGGCGTTTCATGTTGCTCCACTAGGCTGACGTCTCTTATGCGCGCCACGACCACCCTCTTGGAGAACAACAAGGTCATGCTGACCGTCGAAATAGACGACGCCGAGATGGACGAGGCGATGGACACGGCCGCGAGGACACTGTCCAAGCAGGTCTCGGTGAAGGGCTTTCGAAAGGGCAAGGTCCCTAAGAATGTCTTGATCGCCAACATTGGCGGTACCTCGGTCCTGCGTTCCGAGGCGATTCGTGAGTCCCTGCCCGACTTTTATGCTCACGCCGTCGCCGACACCTTGATCGACCCGATCGGCCAGCCTGACATCAACATCACGGCGGGCGAAGACGAGGGGCAACTCGTTTTCGAAGCTGAAGTCGAAGTACGTCCGGAGATCTCCATCAAGGGACAGCACGAACTGCGCGTGACCATCCCTTCGCCCGTCGTGACCGACGGTGAGGTCGACGCCCAGATCAATCGCTACCTCGAGACCGACGCCGTGCTCAACCCGGTCGATCGACCGATCGTCACCGGTGACCTCGTGACGATGGACGTGCACGTCCAACAGATCGCCACCGACGCCGAACCGCTGGACATGACGGACTTCATGTACACCGTCGGCACCGGGTCGATCGCCGAAGGCGTCGACGAACTCATCCTCGGTCTCAAGGCCGGCGAAGAACTCAAGATGAACGCGCCGGTCGGCGATGGTGTCGTCGCGACCTACGAGTTGAAGTTGAAGCAGGTGCAAGAGCGAGTGCTCCCCGAACTGACTGACGAGTGGGTCGCCGAGAACTCCGAGTGGACGAACGCAGAAGAGATGCGCGAAGCGATCCTCGTACAGATGCGCCGACGCAAGATCGTCGAAGCGCAGATGTCCCAGCGCGACGCGGCGCTCATCGCCTTGAGTGAACTCGTCGCCGAAGAGGCGGCTCCCGAGGTGTTGATCAACTCAGAGACCAACGAACGGCTTCACGACTTGGGCGAGCGTCTCGGGGCGCAGAAACTCACCCTGGAGATGTTCTTGCAGGTGACCAATCAGACTCCCGAGGACCTGCTCGCCACCTTGCGCCAAGACGCCGTGCGCGCGGTGCGCGTCGACCTCGCGATGCGCGCGCTGGTCGCGGCCGAACACCTCGAAGCGTCGCCGCACGAGGTCGACGAAGAACTCGAGCGAACGGCCGAGGCGATGGGTGTCTCGCCGGACGTACTGCGCGGCAACCTTCGCGATTCCGGGCGTGTGGTCAGCTTCACGGCCGAGGTCTCCAAGATGAAGGCGTCGAAGTGGTTGAGCGAGCACGTGACGTACGTCGACCCCGAGGGTGTCGAGATCGACAACGCGTTGCTGCGGGCCGATCAGTCCGTCGAGGACGAGGAGTCGCCCGTGGGAGACGTCGAGTCCGAGGGCGACACCGCCGAAGTCGAGGAACCTGACGCGTAAGGTAGTCGGGTGAACGATTACTTCAGAGCCCAGAACTACCTCGTCCCCACGGTCGTCGAATCGTCGAACCGGGGCGAGCGCGCCTACGACCTCTACAGTCGACTGCTGCGCGAGCGCATCATCTTCCTGGGCACGCCCATCGACGACACGATCGCCAATCTGATCTGTGCCCAGATGCTCTTCCTCGAGTCCGAAGACCCCGACAAGGACATCAACCTCTACATCAACTCACCGGGCGGTGACATCACCGGACTGCTGGCGGTCTACGACACGATGAAGTACATCAAGCCAGCCGTCTCGACGTTCTGCTTCGGCCAGGCCGCCTCGGCCGCTGCCGTGTTGCTCGGCGCCGGGGCCAAGGGCAAACGTTTCGCCTTGCCGCACGCACGCGTGTTGCTGCACCAGCCGTGGGGCGGTGTCGGGGGACAGGCGTCGGACATCGAGATCCAGGCCCGCGAGATCTTGCGCATGAAGGACATGTTGAACGACATGCTCGCTCAGGACACCGGCCAGTCGGTCGAGCGCATCACCAAAGACACCGACCGCGACTTCATCATCAGCGCCACGGAGGCCGTGGAATATGGACTGATTGACGAAGTAATCACGGCGCGACCGTAGGTACCGAGATTTGACGTTGGCCTCTCGTAGGATGGTCGCGGCGGAGGTCATGTCGGAGGAAATAAGTGGCGAAGTTCGGTGAAAGCAACGACCTTATTAAGTGCAGTTTCTGCGCGAAGGGTCAAAAGCAAGTAAAGAAGCTCATCGCGGGCCCCAGCGTGTACATCTGCGATGAGTGCATCGACCTGTGCAACGACATCATCGCCGACGAATTCGGGGACCGTCCCGAGTTCGTTCTCGATGACCTTCCCACGCCGCGTGAGATCTCGGCCTTCCTCGACGAGTTCGTGATCGGTCAAGTCGAGGCCAAGAAGATCCTCGCCGTGGCCGTGTACAACCACTACAAGCGCATCCAGACCGGGCCGCTGCACGACGACGACGTCGAGGTCGCCAAATCCAACGTGCTGCTCTTAGGTCCGACGGGCTGCGGCAAGACCTTCCTCGCCCAGACGTTGGCTCGGATGCTCAACGTCCCCTTTGCCATCGCCGACGCCACCGCGCTCACCGAGGCCGGGTACGTCGGCGAGGACGTCGAGAACATTCTCCTGAAGCTCCTCTCGGCCGCGGACTTCGACGTGAAGCGCGCCGAGCGCGGCATCATCTACATCGATGAGATCGACAAGATCGCCCGCAAGGCCGAAAATCCCTCAATCACCCGTGACGTATCTGGCGAGGGCGTGCAGCAAGCGCTCCTCAAGATCCTTGAGGGCACCGTCGCGAGCGTGCCGCCACAGGGTGGGCGCAAGCATCCTCACCAAGAGTTCATCAACATCGATACCGCGAACATCTTGTTCATTTGCGGTGGCGCTTTCGCCGGCCTCGAGGAAATTATCGAGCGGCGACTGGGCAAGAAGTCGATGGGATTTAATTCACCGATTGAATCCAAGCGCAGTGGCGACATCGCGCTGTTCCGTCACGTGCTACCCGAGGACTTGATCAAGTTCGGACTCATCCCGGAGTTCATTGGCCGTCTGCCAATCGTGGGCGCGGTCCAGCAACTGGACCGCGAGATGCTGGTGAGCGTGCTCACCGAACCGAAGAACTCACTCGTCAAGCAGTTCCAGCAGGTGCTCGCGATGGACGGAGTCGAACTCATCATCGAGCCCGACGCGCTGGCGGCGATTGCCGATCTCGCCATGGAGCGCGGCACCGGCGCGCGCGGCCTGCGCTCGATCTTGGAGAACGTCTTGCTCGAGCCAATGTTTGATGTGCCCGGTCGCAGTGACGTGGTCAAGTGCGTTGTCTCTGCCGAATCAGTGCGCGACAAGATCACGCCGACCTACGAAATGCGAAAGGCGACGCGAACCCGTCGCGCGAGCTAATTCGTGCATTTCAAGTCGTACCTTGAGGCACTGACGTGGCTTGAATCACACATGGACTTTGAGCGCGTGGCGCCCAATCGCCAGGTCACGCCCACGCTGCAGCCCATATTCGACACATTGGCGCTGCTCGCCAATCCCCAACAGGACTATCCGTCCGTGCACGTCACCGGCACGAACGGCAAAGGTTCCACCAGCACGCTCACCAGTGCGTTACTGAGCGCGACGGGGCTGCGAGTGGGCACCTTTACCAGTCCCGACCTGCACGCGGTGAACGAACGAATCGCCGTCAACGGTGAAGCGCTCGACGACGAGAGTTTCGTGTCGCTCATCTCGCGACTCGCCGACGTCGAGACCGTGAGTGAACTGGCGCTCACACGTTTTGAACTCCTGACCGTCGCGGCGTTGTTGCATTTTTCCGACGAGGGCGTCGACGTCGCGGTGATTGAAGTGGGAATGGGCGGGACGTGGGACTCAACCAACGTCATTGACAGTGACGTCGCGGTCTTGACCAACGTGGACCTCGACCACACGGCGGTACTGGGCGACACGATTGCCGAGATCGCGGCTGACAAGGTGGGCATCTTTCGCGCCGGTGCGATCGCCGTCGTGGCGACGATTGACCCGGTGGTCGTGGATATCGCCCGGGAGCGGGCTAGCAAACTTGGCACGACCCTCTGGCTGCTCGACGAGTCATTCTTCTTAGAACAGAACGACCTGGCCGTGGGCGGACGGGCCATCACGGTCTTGACGCCCTATCACCGCTACGAAGAGATACTGGTTTCGCTGCACGGGATTCACCAGGGCATGAACGCGGCGACGGCCATTGTCGCGGCCGAAGGATTCTTGGGCCGAGCCTTGGGTCAGTTCGTGGTCTCAACGACGATGGCCAGCGCGCGAATGCCCGGACGGATGGAACTTATTTCACGTCGCCCCATGATCGTGGTCGACGGCGCGCACAATCCCGCCGGCGTCAACGCCCTGGTCGCCACGTTGGACGGCGCGTTTCACGTGCACGGGGACCGGCGTTGCGTGCTTGGTATGTTGACCGGTCGCGACATCGACGACATGGTTGGTCCGCTCGTCGCACTCGGCTTCACCGAGTTCCACTGCTGCGCGCCGATGTCGCCGCGCGCGGTGAGTGCGCACGAGGTCGCTGAGGCGGTGCGCCGTGCCGGGGGCGTGGCGTTCGAACATCCCAGCGGTCTCTCGGCGTTGGCGCACGCGCGGGAACGA
This sequence comes from Acidimicrobiales bacterium, assembly GCA_049512875.1. Classification (GTDB taxonomy): domain Bacteria; phylum Actinomycetota; class Acidimicrobiia; order Acidimicrobiales; family RAAP-2; genus RAAP-2. The sequence goes on along the minus strand of JBEKWQ010000009.1, from coordinate 8,047 downwards.
TCAACTGACGACGATCTCATTGTGGTCGCGGGCAGCCTCTATCTCGTCGGTGAAGTACGCGGCGACGTCATCCATGTCGCCTCACGTCATTTGGCCTAACTCTGTTAGATTTGCTCGTCGTGGAGAGAACCTTCGTCATTATCAAGCCTGACGGTGTCGAACGCGGTCTCATTGGCGAAATCGTGGGTCGACTGGAAGCCAAACAGTTGCGCGTGGTGGCGGCCGAATTGCGCACGATCGATCGCGCCACCGCAGAACGACACTACGGCGAACACGTGGGCAAGGAGTTTTACGAGCCGCTCGTTACCTTCATCACTAGGAGCCCGGCATTGCTACTTATTGTCGAAGGACCCGAAGATACGTGGAAGATTGTGCGCACGTTGATGGGCGCGACCAATCCGATGGAGGCGGCGCCGGGAACTATTCGCGGTGATCTCGCGACGATAACGAGAGAGAACCTCATACACGGCTCGGATTCTGCCGATTCGGTCGAGCGAGAAATCACAATATTCTTCCCCGATCGGGCCTAAGCAAATCTTTTGGACCTTAGCGGCCATCTTGGCCTAACCTTGTAGTCAAAAGAGAGGTACGTCGGTGCTCTCGTTAAAGGGTCTCTATGGTTGATCGTCGATTTTCACTTCTGGGCCGCGACATGGCAGTTGACCTCGGCACGGCCAACACGTTGGTGTACGTGCGCGGTCGCGGCATCGTGCTGAACGAACCCTCGGTGGTGGCCATTGACGTCAAAGACGGCAAGCCGCTCGCCGTGGGCGCTGAAGCCAAGCGCATGATTGGTCGCACCCCGAGCAACATCCAGGCGGTTCGACCGCTCAAGGACGGTGTCATTGCCGACTTCGAGATCTGCGAGAAAATGTTGCGCTACTTCATTCACCGCGTGCACCAGCGTCGTTTCGCCAAGCCGCGCATGGTCATCTGTGTGCCCTCGGGCATCACCGGCGTCGAGCAGCGCGCCGTCATGGAGGCGGCCGAGTTCGCGGGCGCGCGCAAGGCGTACATCATTGAAGAGCCAATGGCGGCGGCCATAGGTGCGGGACTGCCGATTCACGAACCGACCGGCAACATGGTCGTGGACATTGGCGGCGGTACCACTGAAGTCGCGGTCATCTCATTGGGTGGCATTGTCGCGAGTCAGTCCATCCGCGTGGGTGGGGACGAACTTGACGAAGCGCTCGTGGCGTTCGTGAAGAAAGAGTTCCAGTTAGCTCTCGGTGAGCGAACCGCGGAGGAGATCAAGATACAACTCGGCTCGGCCTACCCGCTCGAAGAAGAGTTGCGCGCGGAGATTCGCGGTCGTGACCTCGTGACCGGTCTTCCCAAGACGGTCATCATTTCGACCGAACAGATACGCAAGGCGATTGAAGAGCCGGTGCAGGCGATTATTGACGCGGTCAAGGTGACCCTTGACCGCACCCCGCCCGAACTGTCGTCCGACCTCATGGAGCAGGGTATCGTCCTGACCGGCGGGGGCGCCCTACTTAACGGCCTGGCCGCTCGTTTGGAGTCCGAGACCAACATGCCCATCATCGTGGCGAAGGATCCTTTGAACTGCGTGGCCCTTGGCAGTGGCATGTGCCTCGAAGAGCTCGAGACATTTGAACGCATGTTGAAGACCAGCCCTTCGCGCTAAACCGTGGCCACCGATCGCTCAAAGCGTCGTGCATGGACCTTGGGCGTCGTGGTGGCAGCGGTCCTCACCGTCCTCGCCTTGACTGGTGGCGTCTTAACCGGTCTTCGCAGCGCCGCCAACGTGGTCGTGACACCATTCAATTGGACCGTGAATGAAATCGCGCGACCGCTCGGCCATCTGTTCGCGGGCGCCATCAACTACAGCGACGTCGTGGCCCAGAATCAGAAGTTGCGCTACGAATTGGGTCAGGCCGAGCTCAAGGCCAACGAGGAGTGGTCGCTCGAGCGACAACTACAACAACTCTCCACGTCGCTCAAGGTGCCCTACGTGGGATCGCTGCCGACCGTGGCGGTCGAGGTAACCACGCTGTCACCCACGAACTTTGCCGCCACGGTGCAGATTTCCAAGGGTCGCAACAGCGGGATCCTGGTGGGCATGCCGGTGGTCGCCAACGGGGGCCTGGTGGGCAGCGTCGTCGCCACAACCTCCGACGGCGCGACGGTGCGCCTTATTACTGACGTCAACTCCGCGGTGGGCGTCACGTTCGGCGACGGCGCGATGTCGCTCGTGGTGAGCGGGCGTGGCGTCAACAACGGCATGAGCGCGACGTCGGTGCCGCTGACGACGCCCATCACGCCGGGAACGAGATTGGCGACCAACGGGCTCAATGGCGGCCTCTATCCGCCGGGTCTGCCCGTGGCGAAGGTCGCGCAGGTGTCACTCACCCCCGGTGCCGCGACCTACAACCTGATCCTGCGTCCGACGGCCGACCTGCGGCACCTGCAGTACCTTGACGTGGTGCTCTGGGAGCCGACCCCGTGAGACGGGCGCTCGCGCCGGCGGTGGTGGTGACACTGCTGATCGTGGCTCTTCAACTCACCGTGCTGTCATCGCTGCGCATTGAGGGAGTTGTCGTGATGTTGGTGTGGCTCTGGCCATTCGCCATGGGACTCACTGGCTACACGTCCCTCGCGCTCGTCACGGCGCTGCTCGCGGGCGTCTTTTTTGATACGCACACCACCACGCCATTCGGTCTCACCGCGGCGGTCGGTCTTGTCATTGCCTACGGTGCCTCGCGCCTCGGTCGAGAAGGCGTGGGTGACCTCGACTCCGCCGCGTGGTGGGTGACGCCGGTGTTGGCCGCGGTCGCCGGATTCGTCGCGCCGGCACTCTACGTCGTGAGCGGCGCGTTCGCGCTCAATTTCAACCTGTGGCGCGGCAGCGTGCTCTCGATGATGCTCGTGAACGCCGGTGCCTTCTTCATCCTGGCTCGACCCGTGACCCGCCTCGCACGCATCGTGGGCAACGTGGGCGAACGGGTGCATCGATGAGGCGCTCGTGGCGAGAACGTCCCGTCGGCTCGTGGTTCTCGCGACTCTGGCGACCCTGGACGTCGCTGCACCCCTTTCGAGGACGTGGTCGCACCATCAACGAGCCCGATCCCGTGGGCATTCGCGACCTGGTCGCGTCACCCGATGAGGTCCAAGTCCGACCCGAACGGCGCTGGCGGCTGATCGGCGGGTTCTTCGCGCTGCTGTTCTTGGTGCTCATTGGCCGGCTCTTCATGCTCCAAGTGCTCGAACACAATTCGTCGGTCGCGACGGTGGAGTCAAATTCGCTGCACCCGAGTTCCATCCCCGCGACGCGCGGGTTGATCCTGGACCGCAACGGCAAGCCGCTCGTCACCAACGTCTCGACGGTGGAGATTCGACTCTCGCGCGCCGAAGCCGCAATTTATCCCCGGGTGAAGGGCACGCTCGCGTCACTGACGGGCATCGGGGTGGGACAGATCAACAACGACCTCAACAATCAGCAGTACGACCCGTACCAACCGGCGCCGATCATGACCAACGCGTCGCCCAGCATCGTGGAATTCATCAAGCTGCATCCCAGCGAATTTCCCGGGGTGTCGGTGCTGAGCGTCGCGACCCGTGCCTACCCCAACGGCGGCGGCGTGGGCGCCCAGATTCTGGGCTACGTGGGTCCGATCACCGGCGACGAAATCAAGGCCAATCCCAACGCGGGCTACCAGCCCGACTCGGTGATCGGCAAGACCGGCATCGAAGCCTTCTACGAGCAGTTCCTGCGCGGCAAGGACGGCACCAGCACCATTGAGGTAAACGTCAACGGCAAGATCCTGGGTTCGGTGCACACCACGCAGCCGACGGTCGGCGATTCGGTGGTGCTCAACATCGACACCGGGCTGCAGAAGGCACTCGACGGCTATCTGGCGCGCGACATCATCAACGTGCGAAATTCGGTTGACCCAATCAAACACGTGCACCCGCCGGCACTCAACGGCGCGGCCATTGTGATGAACGTCAACAACGGTCAGGTGCTCGCCATGTCGAGTTACCCGTCGTACAACCTGGACTCGTTCGTCAACGGACTGTCCGAGAGCACCTTCAAGCAACTAGAGGCCGAGGACGCGTTCAACAATTACGCCATTCAGGGCGTGTACACCCCCGGCAGCACGTTCAAACTGATCACCGCCACCGCGGCGCTGCAGACCGGCATCTTTCCCGCCGACAAGTACATCGACGACACCGGTACCTTTCGGGTGCCCGGTTGCTATCAGGGTTCGCACGGCTGCGTCTTTCACGACAACGACAACGAAGCGGCCGGAGAGGTCGACCTACCCAAGGCGCTGACGGTCTCGTCGGACTACTACTTCTACAACCTGGGCTATCTCTTCTGGGCCCAGACCGCGCGCTACGGCCAGACGCCGATCCAGAACGTCGGCGCGCAGTACGGACTCGACGACCCCACCAACATTGACCTGCCCAACGAAGTGACGGGCCGCATTGACTCACCCTCGGTGCGCAAGATCTTGCACCAAGAGTCACCGGCCAACTTTCCCAACGTCAGTTGGTACACCGGGGACAACATTGAGATGGCCTTCGGTCAGGGCACGACGGCGGTGACGCCGATCGAGCTCGCCAACGCCTACGCCACCTTCGCCAACGGCGGTACGCGCTACGAACCCGAAGTAGCCGCCGCGGTCATCAATCCTCACGGCAAGGTCGTCGAGCGCTACGCGCCGCGCGTGCTCGGTCATGTGAGTCTGCCGCCGAGCGTGCGCAATCCGATTCTGGCTGGCCTCACCGGCGTGGTCGAAGATCCCTCGGGTACGGCCTACGACACGTTCCGCAGCCTCGCGAAGTTCTCCTTGGCGGCCTATCCAATCGCGGGCAAGACCGGCACGGCGACCACTTCGGCAAAGCTGGAACCCAATTCGTGGTTCGTGGGATTTGGGCCCACCACGCACCCGCAGTACGTGGTGCTGTGCGTGGTTGCCGAGGGCGGTTACGGTGCCGACGCGGCCGCCCCGGTCGTCGCCGAGACGTTCAACTATCTGGTGTCGCACAAGATCGGACCCGTGGTTCTGACGCCACAGCTCACGGCGCCCACGGGCAAGAAGACCGGTTCCAGCACGACAACGACCACGCTTTCGCACTAAAGGTCCTGTTGGGCCGGGTCGGCGAGTAACATCAAGGGTGTTGGGCGCAGATGTGCAAAATGTACGGTGCGCGATAAGAACGCAGCAGGAGAGCAGTGCGACGCACTCCGCTTCTGAAAGCATTGAGGACGCAACGTGGTACTCGCATTTGTAGTGTTTTTATTTAGTCTTTGGATCTTTGACCTGCGCGTTACGTCCCGACGCGTCACCCTTTCTTCACTCAATCGCGACGCGTCGAGCCCCGCAAGACGCGCCCCCAACACTTTCGGCAGTGCTCCGCACTGCGTCAACCACCAGAACTCAAGGAGTACCCGTCGTGAGCGACGAACCCAACACCCAGTCAGCTGCCTCGTCTAGTCCCCGTATCGGCGATACCCGACCAGCACCCCAAATTGGCGACACCCGACCCAGCGCGACGACGTCAACGCCTGCCGCCAACGGCGGCCCACCGAGTCCCGGACAGGGCGGCGGCAATCGCCGCCGTCGCGGTGGGCGCGGTCGCGGCGGTGGCGGGCAGGGCAACCAGCAGCGCCAGAACCAAGCGCCGCGAACCTTTGACGCGCCCGTAGAGGCCTCCGCACCCGAGGGCAGTTCCGATTCGAGCGCCGGTCGCGGTAAAGTTCGTCGCCGTCGCGGCGGCGAGCGGCGCACCCGGGCTCAGGGCCGGTACCTCATGTGCGTGCACACCAATAAGGAGGCCACGCATATTGCGACCCTCGAGGGCCGTTCGATGGTTGAGTACACGGTGGCCAAGGGGGCCGACGAGACCAACCAGATTGACGGCAATATCTACCTCGGCCGCATTCAGAACGTGCTGCCCGGCATGGAGCTGGCCTTTGTCGATATCGGCATTCCGAAGAACGGCGTGCTCTATCGCGGTGACGTGACCTTCGAAGCCGAAGAGGTCGAGGGCGCACCCAGCAACGACAAGCGCATCGAAGAGATGATCAGGTCCGGCCAGACGATCATCTGCCAGGTCACCAAGAACGCAATCGGCGCCAAGGGCGCGCGGCTGACCCAGGAAGTCTCCATTCCCGGTCGTTTCGCGGTGCTCGTGCCCAACTCGTCGACCATCGGCATCTCCAAGCGCCTGCCCGACGGGGAACGTCGCCGCCTGCGCAAGATCATTGACGACGTCAAGCCCGAGCGACACGGCATCATCATCCGCACCGCCGCCGAAGGCGTGACCGCCGACGACCTCGCCCGCGACGTCAGTTCGCTCGCCGAAAAATGGTCCGCGATCGAAGCCGAAGTGGCCAAGTCCAACCAGCCCCGTCTGGTCTACCGCGACCTCGACCTCGCCGTGCGCGTGCTGCGCGAAGAGCTCAACGACGACTACCGCGGGGTCATCATTGACGATCACGAACTCTACGAGAAGGTGCGCGAATACGTGCTGGCGGTTAATCCCGAGTTGGCCGACCGCATTGAGTACTACGACCGCGACACCGAAGAGCTGCCGCTCTTCGAGCGTTACTTCGTCCACGAGCAACTCCACCGGGCCCTCGACCGCAAGGTCTTCCTGCCCTCGGGCGGGTCGCTCATCATTGAGCGCACCGAGGCGCTCACCGTGGTTGACGTCAACACCGGCAAGAACGTGGGCACGACCAACCTTGAAGAGACGGTGTTTCGAAATAACTTAGAGGCCGCCGAAGAAGTGGCCCGTCAGTTGCGACTACGCGACATTGGCGGCATCATCGTCATTGACTTCATTGACATGGAGCCCAAGGTGAATCGCGAAGCGGTGGCCTCGGCCTTGCGCCAGGCGCTCTCGCGCGACAAGACCCGCACGCAGGTCTTTGACATCTCCGAATTGGGACTAGTTGAAATGACTCGCAAGCGTGTGAATGAGGGACTCTTGGAGTCGGTGTCGAGCGTGTGCGCGGTGTGTGACGGCCGCGGTTTCGTCGTCGAGACCGGTCTTTAAGGGCCGTTAGGACATTTCGACTACTATGGAAACCCTATGTACGCCGTTATTCGTGTAGGCACATCTCAAGAGCGCGTCACCGAGGGCCAAGTGGTCCGCGTTGATTTGCGGCCCGAAGAGATTGGCTCAAAAGTCAAGTTTGAGACCGTATTGCTGGTCGACGGTGACAAGGTCACCGCCGGATCGGCCCTGAAGGGCGTATCGGTCACCGGCACGATCCTCGGCGAGGAAAAGGGTCCGAAGATTCGCGCGCTGACCTATAAGTCCAAGGCCAATCAGCGCAAGCGCTGGGGCCACCGCCAGCACTACTCAACCGTGGAAATCACCAAGATTTCTGTGAAGGCCTAAGGAGTATCCATGTCAAAGACGAAAGGTGGCGGTTCATCCAGGAACGGTCGTGACTCGAACGCGCAGCGTCTCGGCGTCAAGACCTTTGATGGCACCGCCGTAAAGAGCGGGAGCATCATTATTCGCCAGCGCGGCACCCAGTTTCATCCTGGTCGCAACGTCGGCATTGGTAAGGATGACACCCTGTTCGCGCTCGCTGAGGGAACTGTGAAATTCGGCTTCCGAGGCGGCCGGAAACTAGTTGACGTTCTCGTTGACTGAGTTTTCCTCCTAAAACTAAAAACCCCCGGGCTCGCGCCCGGGGGTTTTTAGTTTGTTACAAGAGATTCTCTCGAAACTACGAGCCTTTTACGGCCTTCTTGAAGGTGGAACCGATGGAAATCTTCGGAGCCTTCGAAGCCTTCACCTGAATGGCTTCACCGGTCTGAGGATTGCGCGCGGTGCGAGCCTTGCGGTCAACACGCTCAAATGACATAAAGCCCGAAAGAACGATCTTCTCGCCGTCGGTGACGCTTCTGACAACAACGTCTTCAAAGGCCTTGAGGACCTCGGCTACCGTGCTCTTGGTCGCGCCACTCTCGGCGACAATTGCATCTACTAACTCGGCCTTGTTCACCGGTCGACTCCTTACTCTTCGTTGAATCGGACTGGGACTGTACCCAGCAAC
>JBEKWQ010000008.1:0-18545 GCA_049512875.1 Acidimicrobiales bacterium | reverse complement strand
AAGAGCGCCGTGAGTGCCACGCGAGTCCCGGACATCCCTACCGGATGGCCCAGGGCGATAGCGCCACCGTTCACGTTGACCTTGTTCTCGTCGATGCCGAGTTCGTCCACCGACGACAGTCCGACCGCGGCGAAGGCCTCGTTGATCTCGAACAGGTCGATCGACGTGATGTCAAGCCCCGCCTTGGCCGCCGCCTTTTGGATCGCGTGCGACGGCTGGTTGAGCAGTGACGTGTCGGGTCCGGCGACCTGACCGTAGCTGACGAGCTCGCCCATCGGGGTAAGTCCTAGTTCCTTCGCGCGCTGCTCGGACATCACGAGTACCGCAGCGGCGCCGTCGGAGATCTGGGACGCGTTGCCCGCGGTGATGGTCCCGTCCTTTTCGAAGGCGGCGCGAAGTTGTCCGAGCGATTGAGCGGTCGTCTCGGCGCGCACGCCCTCGTCGGTGTCGACGATGATCGGGTCTCCCTTGCGCGGCGAGACGGCGACGCCGACGATCTCTTCGGCGAACTTGCCTGACGCAATGGCCGCGGCGGCCAACTGGTGGCTGCGCGCGGAGAACTCATCTTGACGGGCGCGTGTGATTCGTCCATGGTTGTAGCGCTCGGTCGCCAGACCCATCGCGCACTGGTCAAAGGCGCAGGTCAGGCCGTCGTACATCATGGAGTCGACGACCTTCTGGTCACCGAGGCGGTAGCCCGCCCGGGCCCCGGGTAGGAGATAGGGGGCGTTGGTCATCGACTCCATGCCTCCGGCGATGACGATCGCGGCTTCGTCGGCTCGGATCATGAGGTCCGCCAGGTAGATGGTCTGCAAGCCCGATAGGCAGACCTTGTTGATAGTCGTGGCGTTCACGCTCATCGGCACGCCCGCCTTGACGGCTGCTTGACGCGCGGTGATCTGACCCATGCCCGCCTGGATGACTTGACCCATGAGCACGACGTCGATCGACGCCGGGTCGACCCCGGTCTTGTCAAGGACGCTCTTTATGGCGGCGCCGCCCAGGTCCATGGCGCTCAGCGAGGCGAAGGCCCCCGAAAGTTTACCGATGGCGGTGCGGCTGGCTGCAACGATGACACTGCGCGACATGATGCTCCTCTGATTCTAGAAGTCGATGAGAACGTTAGACCAAGTCACCCACTGGTAAAGGCGCCACCCGATCGAGCGAGCAGACCGACGTCGGCGAAGTTCGATTTGACGGTTCTCAGACTCCGGGCGACCTCGTCCAAGGTCCCGGGGTGCTCCCGCTAGCCTCGCCCCCATGGCTGAGATTCTGGACGCAGTGCGAGACGGCGCCTCGGGCGAGACGCTGGCGGACATCCCCCTACCCACGAGCACGCGCGCGGTCTTCGTGCTGCGTGACGAGCAGGACATGTTTGAGGGCATGATGAGCAAGGACAAGGACCCCCGGCGCAGCCTGCACGTCGACGAGGTTCCGTTGCCCGAACTCGCGCCGGACGAGGTCTTCCTCGCGGTGATGGCCTCGTCGATCAACTTCAACACCGTGTGGACGAGCATCTTCGAGCCACTGTCGACGTTCGGTTTCCTCGATCGTCTGGCCAAGGAGTCGTTCTGGGGTCGGCGTCACGCGTTGGCCTACCACGTGGTTGGTTCGGACGCGTCGGGCGTGATCCTGCGCGCCGGCTCGGCGGTGCGAAACTGGAAGGTGGGTGACGAGGTCACCGTGCACTGCAACTACGTCGACGACCAGGACCCCACGAGTCACGATGACTCGATGCTCTCTTCGAACCAGCGCATCTGGGGCTTCGAAACCAACTTCGGGGGGCTCGCCGACATCGCGGTCGTCAAGGCGAATCAGCTCATGCCCAAGCCCACGCACCTCTCCTGGGAGGAGGCGGCCGTGAACGCGTTGTGTAACTCCACCTCGTATCGGATGCTCGTCTCGCACAACGGAGCGCCCGTGACCCAGGGCGACAAGGTCCTGATCTGGGGCGCGTCGGGTGGCATCGGATCCTTCGCCGTCCAGCACGTGCTGAACTCCGGTGGCACGCCCATTGGCGTCGTCTCCAGCGCCGCCAAAGCCGACACCCTGCGCGAGCTGGGCTGTGAGCACGTGCTTGACCGTGAGGAGAAGCAGTACCGGTTCTGGAAGGATCCCCACACCCAGGACGAATCTGAGTGGCGTCGTCTGGGTAAGGACATCCGAGCCCTCGTGGGCGAGGACCCCGACATCGTCTTCGAGCACCCCGGACGTTCGACCATGGGCGCGAGCGTCTTCGTCGCAAAGCGAGGCGGCACCATCGTCACGTGCGCGGCGACGAGTGGCTACATGATCGAGTACGACAACCGCCACCTCTGGATGAAGCTAAAGACGATCAAGGGGTCGCATTTCTCGAACTACCGAGAAGCCTGGGCGGCGAATCAGACCATCATCGACGGCAAGGTGGTGCCTCCGCTCTCGGCGGTGTTCGCGCTCGAAGACGTCGGTGAGGCGGCCTACGAGGTTCACCACAACCGCCACGAGGGGAAGATCGGCGTGCTGTGCGTCGCCCCTCGTGAGGGGCTGGGGATCACCAACCCCGAGCTTCGTGCCAAGGTGGGTGAGAAGCGCCTGACGATCTTTCGCCGGCACGACAAGGAGTTCTCATGAGACCACTGCTCACCGAAATCGATCACGTCGCCATCGCCGTCAACGACCTTGACGCTGCTGTCAGCTGGTACCTGGACGTCTTTGGCGCGAGCGTCGTGCACCGCGAGGTCGTTGACTCCGACGGCGTGTCTGAAGCGCTCATCAAAGTCGCCGACTCGTACATTCAATTGCTCACGCCGACGCGACCCGACTCGCCGGTGGCGAAGTATCTCGAGAAGAAGGGCGAGGGGTTGCACCACGTTGGTTATCGCGTCAGCGATTGTGAAGCGGCGCTCGCCTCGCTGCGAGCCGCGGGCGCGCGACTGATCGACGAGGCACCTCGTCCCGGTTCACGCGGAACGATGGTTGCCTTCGTGCACCCCAAGACCGCCTTTGGCACGCTGATCGAACTGGTCCAGGACGCCGACTAGGCCCCGCTGCTTACGGGCAAGTAACCTCCGCGACTCAGAAATTCCTACTTCGTGGTAAGGCCGGTGAACTAGCCGAGATTCATCGACTCATCACACGCGCTTGAAAATTGGCTTTCGCGTACGCCAACTCGCGTGGGTAGCCTTTCTTCTATGGAGCACACCATGGCGGACCGGTTGGCCGAACTCGAGGCTCGTAAGGCGGAAGCCCGCGTCGCGGGTGGTGAGAAGGCGATCGAACGCCAGAGGCAGAACGGTCGCATGACCGCTCGCGAACGTATTCAGTATCTACTTGACGAGGACTCCTTCCAGGAACTGGACATGTTGAATCGACACGGTGCCTCGGGCATGGGTCTGGAGGAGCACCGTCCCTACACCGACGGCGTAATCACGGGATTCGGCAAGATCGACGGACGAAAGGTGGCGGTGTACTCCCAGGATTTCACCGTCTTCGGAGGCGCGCTCGGTGAGACCCACGGTCAGAAGATTCACAAGATCATGGACCTCGCCACGACCATGGGTCTTCCGATAATCGGACTCAACGACGGCGCGGGAGCGCGCATCCAAGAAGGCGTCGCGGGCCTGAACGCCTACGGCGGAATCTTCCGTCGAAACGCCATGGCGTCAGGCGTGGTGCCCCAGATCTCGGTGATCCTGGGACCGTGCGCCGGTGGCGCGGTCTATTCACCGGCGCTGACCGACTTCATCTTCATGGTCCAGGGTTCGAGCCACATGTTCATCACCGGACCCGACGTCGTCAAGACCGTCACCGGCGAGGACGTGACGCTCGAAGAGTTGGGCGGCGCCCTCACCCACGCCACTAAATCGGGCGTGGCCAACTTCGTCATGCCCGACGAGAAGAGCGTGCTCGACGAAGTCCGTTACCTCCTCTCGTTCCTGCCGTCGAACAATATGGAAGAGCCGCCGCGCATCCTCACCGGTGACGCCGGGGACCGACTCTGTCCCGAATTACGAGACTTGCTGCCCACGTCGCCCAACCAGCCCTACGACATGAAGAAGGTCATCGCGGCGGTGGTCGACGGCGGGGACTACATGGAGGTGCACTCGACCTACGCCCAGCAGATCACCTGCGGGTTCGCGAGGATCGACGGGCACACGATCGGCATCGTCTCGAACCAACCCCAGATCCTCGCCGGCGTGCTCGACATCGAATCGAGCGAGAAGGCCGCGCGGTTCGTTCGCACCTGTGACGCCTTTAACGTGCCGATCGTCACTTTCGTCGACGTACCGGGTTTCATGCCCGGCACCGACCAGGAGTTCGGTGGCATCATCCGTCATGGCGCGAAGTTGCTGTACGCCTTTTGCGAGGCGACCGTGCCGCGCATCTGTGTCATCACGCGCAAGGCCTACGGCGGCGCCTACGTGGTCATGAACTCCAAGTCAATCGGTGCGGACCTCGCCTTCGCGTGGCCCACCGCCGAGATCGCGGTCATGGGCGCCTCGGGTGCGGTCGAGATCGTGCACCGTCGTGACCTGGCGAACTCCGATAACCCCGACGTGTTGCGCAAGGAATTGACCGAGGAGTACGAGGAGCGTTACTCCAATCCGTACCTCGCGGCCGAGCGGGGCTTCATTGACGACGTCATCGACCCCGCCGAGACTCGCCGCATCATAGCCAAGTCGCTGGACATCCTGCGCGGCAAGCGCGAGGAGTTGCCCAAGCGCAAGCACGGGAACGTTCCGCTATGAACTACGGACTCGTGCCACGCCCGCAGTTGCCGCCCGACGAGATGGCGGCCTTGGTGGTCGCGGCCGAGGAGTTGCTCAGGCGCGAAGTGCGCGTGGTCGCGGATCCACCACCGAGTTGGCGCTTCTCGGGACGGTGGTTCAACGCCGGTCCCTACGCGTATCGACGACCCTACCGAGTCGTCGAGGTTTAGTCCTCGACCAGCGCTAAGAGGTCGCTCATGATCGAACTGAGCGAGAAGTCCTTGGGCGTGTAGACGGCGGCGACACCCAGCGTCTTCAGGCGAGCGGCGTCCTCGTCGGGCACGATGCCCCCGACCACGACCTTGGCGTCCACGCCCGCCTCACGCAGGCCCTCGAGTACGCGCGGCACGAGCGCGAGGTGTGAGCCCGACAGGATCGAGATACCGACGATGTCGACGTCCTCGTCGCGCGCGGCGGCGACGATCTCCTCGGGCGACAGGCGGATTCCCTGATAGACGACCTCGAATCCGGCGTCGCGCGCGGCGACCGCGATCTGTTCGGCGCCGTTGGAATGCCCGTCGAGACCTGGTTTGGCGACGAGCAGTTTGGGCGGGGTGCCGCGCTTGTCGTGCACGGCACGAGATCGCTTGACCAGTGCGGCAAAGAGGTCGCCGCGAGCGCCGACCCCGCTGCGCACGCCGGTCGGGGCGCGGTACTCGCCAAAGACCTCACGAAGCACTGAGGACCACTCACCGGTCGTGCCGCCGGCTTTGGCCAGCGCGATGGTCGGCACCATGATGTTGTCCTGTGTAGAGGTGCCCGCGGCGACGCGAGCGAGTTCGTCGAGCGCGGCGCGTACGGCGACGTCGTCACGATTCGCGCGCCATTTGTCCACGTCCTCGATCAGTTCGCGCTCGACCTCGGGATCGACGGTCAGGATCGATTCGAGCGAACTGCCGCTCGTAAGGGGTGACGGCGCGGTCTCGGTAAACCGGTTCACCCCCACCACGACCTGTGCGCCCGATTCGATGCGTGCGACGCGTTCGGCCTGGCTCGCCACGAGTCGGCTCTTCAGTTCTTCGATCGCGGCGAAGGCACCGCCGAGGCTCAGCACGTCGTCGAGTTCGACCTGCGCGGCCAGCGTGAGTTCGTGGACCTTCGCGTCCATGACCTGGGAACCAGCGAAGATGTCGGGGTACTCAAGAAGGTCGCTCTCGTAGGCGAGGACCTGCTGCATACGAAGGCTCCACTGCTGGTCCCAGGGTCGCGGCAAGCCGAGTGCCTCGTTCCACGCCGGCAACTGGATCGCTCGGGCGCGCGCGTCCGCGGACAGGGTGAGACCGAGCATCTCGAGCACGATGCGCTGGACGTTGTTCTCGGGTTGCTGTTCGGTCAGTCCGAGCGAATTGACCTGCACGCCGTAACGAAAGCGGCGAAGCGACGGGTCCTGGACGCCGTAACGGGTGCGACAGATCTCGTCCCACATCGCGGTGAAGGTGCGCATCTTGGCGATCTCTTCGATGAAACGTACGCCGCCGTTCACGAAGAACGAGATACGGCCAACGACGCTGGGCATCTGGTTCGTTTGCACCTTGCCCGAATCGCGCACGGCGTCGAGCACGTCAATGGCGGTGGCGAGTGCGTAGGCGATCTCCTGGACGGGTGTGGCCCCGGCCTCTTGGAGGTGGTAGCTGCAAACGTTGATGGGGTTCCAATTTGGCACGTGATTGATCGCGAAGGCGATCATGTCCACGATGAGTCGTCGCGAGGGCTCGGGTGCGTAGATGTACGTGCCCCGACTCAGGTACTCCTTGACGATGTCGTTCTGCACGGTGCCGGAAAGTTTCTGGTAGTCAACGCCCTGCTCGTCGGCGAGGGCGAGGTAGAGGCCCCAGAGCCAGGCGGCGGTCGCGTTTATCGTCATCGAGGTGTTCATCTCGGCGAGGGGAATGCCGTCGAAGAGCTCGCGCATGTGCCCCAGGTGCGCCACGGGGACTCCGACCTTGCCCACCTCTCCCTGGGCCTCGCGGGCGTCAGGGTCGTAACCCGTCTGGGTCGGGAGATCGAACGCGATCGACAGGCCGGTCTGACCTTTTTCGAGATTGCTGCGGTAGAGCTCGTTGGACTTCACGGCAGAGGAGTGACCCGAGTAGGTCCGCATCACCCAGGGCTTCGAGCGTTCGACCATGGTTCCTCCCTGTTCCCTAACCTAGCGACGGTAGTCGTAGAAGCCCGCACCTGACTTGCGGCCCAGTCTGCCCGCGCTCACCATGCGCCGGAGCAGTGGCACCGGCGCGAAGTTGGGATCCGCAAACTCTTCGTAGAGCGCTTGGAGGATGGCGAGGGACGTGTCCAGCCCCACCAGGTCGAGCAGGGCGAAGGGCCCCATCGGGAAACCGCAGCCACCCCTCATGGCCAGGTCGATTCCCTCCTTGCTCGCCACACCTTGGTTGAGCAGTCGAATGGCGTTGTTGAGGTAGGGAAAGAGCAGGGCGTTCACGACGAAGCCCGCCTGATCCTTCACCTCGACGGGCTCTTTGCCGCAGGCTTGGGCGAATTCGATGACCGCCTGGATCGTCGAGTCACTCGCGCACAATGGACGAACGACCTCGACGAGTGACATCGCGGGGGCCGGGTTAAAGAAGTGCAGGCCGCAGACCAACTCGGGTCGCGAGGTCTCCATCGCCAGTTCGATCACCGACAGGGTGGAGGTGTTCGTGGCGAGTACCGCCAGATGGTTGACCGCGCGGTCGAGTTCATTAAAGAGCGCTCGCTTCACGCCGAGGTCCTCGACGACCGTCTCGATCACCAACTCGCAGTCGTGCAGGTCGGCGATCGACGTCGTCGCGCTGACCCGCGCCCGCAGCTGGTCGGCCTCGTCGCGAGTACGTTTCTGCTTCTCCACCTGTTTGGCGAGGGACTTCTCGAGCCCGGCGAGCATCGCGTCGGCGGTCGCTTGTGAGCGGGTGCGAACGACAACCTCGGCCCCCGCCGCCGCCGCGACCTCGGCGATGCCGCTGCCCATAATGCCCGATCCGAGAACGCCGACCGTTTGGAATGCCATGATGCGAACATTACTGGCCGGTAAACGTTGGACCTGAGTGCGAGACTTATCGAGTGGAGCGCTCCCTGGTCGCCGCGGGCTCTCTCGGCGCACTGGCGGGTTTCTTCGCTGGTGGGTTGGGGTCAGTGCTCGTTCGAGGCGCGGACGTCGTGGTGTTACCCACCGCCGCCGCCTTCCTCGGTGCCGCCCAGGCAGCCGTGGACGTCGCCCGCTCGCTCGAGGGCTTGGACTTACAGCTCGAGGCGCTGATGGTGGTCGATCGGGCCTCGGCGGAAGAAACGCACTTCGAAAAACGTATAGACGAAGCGGCCCTCGTGGTCTTGTGTGACGGAGCGGGATTGCACGCGAGGTCGGTCTGGCGTGACACGCGGGTCGGAGCGGCCCTAGGACGTGCGCGTCGTATTGGCGCCGTCGGATCGTCGGCGTCGGTGCTCGGTGAGGTGATGATCGATCCGCGCGGCGGCGCGCCGACGACGGGACTGGGTCTAACGACGGGTGTGGCCTTCTGTGCGCCCGCCAGTGAGGATCAGTTGGCTCGAACCAGGAAACTGCTCGACGAGCAGAACGCGCTCGTGGTGCTCGGAGCGCGCGGCGTTCTCGTCTACGAGAACGCAGTATGGCGCGTCGTCGTCGATCTGGACCTGATCGTCAGTCGCGGCGACGAGCTGACCAGCTTGTAGGTCGGTCTCTAGGACTCGGTGATGGTGACCGACTCGATGACGACGCGTTCGCGGGGTTTGCCCGAGGACGTTCCCAGGTCGTTCACCGTCGCGACGACGTCGAGACCCTTGACCACCTTGCCGAAGAGCGCGTAGAGCGGGGGGAGACGAACGCCGTCGGGACCGGAGATGACAAAGAACTGCGAACCGTTGGTGTTGGGTCCGGCGTTGGCCATGGCGAGACTGCCGACCTCGTATCGACCGGCCTTGGGTAACTCGTCGTCGAAGCGGTAACCGGGTCCGCCCGTGCCCGTGCCGCCGGGGTCGCCACCTTGGAGCACGAAACCGGGAATGATGCGATGAAAGATGACGCCGTCGTAGTAGTGAAAGCGTGCCAGGTAGACGAAGCTGTTCACCGTCACCGGAGCGGCGAGGGGGTCGAGCACGATCTCGAGCGTGCCGTGGGAGGTGACCATCGTCGCCGTGTAGCTCTTGGCGGGGTCGATGATCATCGGCGGTGCGGCGTCGAACTTCTGGCGCTTCTCGCTCGAACCATCGGGGTTGGGGACTGGGCTACTCATGACTTCCTCGTTTCGTGACGCGACTGGATGACCGAACTGGCTGACGTAGGCGAACGCAACGTGCTCGCCCGTTAACTGACCTTCAAGAGGTCGACCACGAAGACGAGCGTGTCGTTGGCGGCGATGCCCCCACCGCGGTTCGTCGAGCCGTAGCCCAGCGATGGCGGAATGATGAGTTCGCGTCGTCCGCCAACGTGCATACCCGCGAAGCCCTCCTCCCAACCTTGGATGACCGTGCCAGCCCCCAGTACGAAGCTGAAGGGTGAGGTCGTCCACGACGACTGGATGACTTTGTGCGTGGAGTAGGTGGCGAGCACGTACTGGACTTCCAAAGTCTTTCCGTTGACCGCTTCGGCGCCCGTGCCCTTGAACAGGTCTTCGGCTTCAAGGACCTTGGGTGGCGTGGTGGTGGGCACGATGACGGTGGGTGCCACGCCGGGTTTTCCAGCGGGCGAAGGATCAGTGATCGAAGCGAAACCGGGCACCGCACTCTCGCCCGCGGTCGAACCCGCGGTCGTGGTGGTCGTGGCGACCGTGGTCGTCGTGGACGACGTCGACGTCGAGCCCGTCGTGGTCGTGGTCGTGGTCGGGGCGGTCGTCGTGGTCGTCGCCGTCGCCGCGGCGGTCGTGGTAGTCGTCGAGGTGTTGGTCGACTTGCCGGCAAAAAGGTAGGCGCCAGTGAAGATCACGATGGCGGCGACGACGATGACGATGGCCGCGCGGCGGATGTTCTTGCGGCGCTTCGCCTCGCGTTGCATCTGCTCGACCTTGGCGCGGCGAGCCGCTTTCTGACGTTGACGTTTGGAAGTAGCCATGGGCGCGACTTTACTAGGCCACGAGAAGGGCCTAGGAGCGCTCAACTATTCTTGATTCTCATGGCACTCGTGGTGCAAAAGTACGGAGGAACCTCGGTCGGCGATGCCGAACGCATTCGTGCCGTCGCCGACCACGTCGCGCGTACGCGCGAAGCGGGCAATGACGTCGTGGTCGTCGTCTCGGCGATGGGCAAGTTCACCGACGACCTCATTCGACTCGCCGACGACGTGTCGCCAACTCGACCGCCGCGCGAACTCGACATGCTGCTCACGGCGGGCGAACGGATCTCCATGGCGCTGGTTTCCATGGCGCTTGGCGCTCGTGGCGTCGACTCGGCCTCCTTCACGGGTTCTCAAGCGGGCATCATCACCGACACCGATCACACGCGAGCGAAAATCCTCGAGATGCGTCCAGAGCGAATTCGTGAGGCGTTGGACTCGGGCCTCGTACCGGTCGTGGCGGGATTTCAGGGAGTATCGACCGAGAAGGACATCACGACACTGGGACGCGGAGGTTCGGACGTGACCGCCGTGGCGCTGGCGTCGGCGTTGAAGGCGGACGTCTGTGAGATCTACACCGACGTGACGGGCGTGTTCTCGGCGGATCCGAGAGTGGTCACGAAGGCCCGTCGACTGCCGAAAGTGTCCTTTGACGAGATGATGGAGATGGCGGCGACCGGAGGCCGTGTGTTGATGCTGCGTTCGGTGGAATTCGCGCGTCGCCACGGCGTGCCGCTGCACGTTCGTTCAAGTTTCACCTGGGAACCAGGTACCTGGATTGTGGAGGAGGACCCCACTATGGAAGAAGCGGTCGTGTCGGCTATCACTGATGACAAGTCCGAGGCCAAGGTCACCGTCGGCGGGGTGCCCGACAAGCCGGGAATCGCCGCCAAGTTGTTCCGTGAACTCGCGAACGCGGGCATCAACGTTGACATGATCGTCCAGAACACCGGGGCCAATGGTCTCACCGACATCTCCTTCACGGTCGCCCGGACGGACCTCGTGGCGGCGCGCGATTGCTGTAATGAAGTGAAGTCCGAGATTGGAGCGTCAGAGGTCACCACCGACGACAGCATCGGGCGCGTGTCGATCGTGGGCGCGGGCATGAAGTCCAACCCCGGCGTGACCGCGCTCATGTTCGAGACGCTCTCTGAACATGGCATCAACATCGAGATGATCTCGACGAGCTCGATTCGAATCTCGTGCGTGATCCGGGCCGACAAGGTCAATGACGCGGTACGTTATTTGCACACCGCTTTTGGGCTCGACGCCGCGTAGTTCTAGACTCTTTACATGCGTGTAGCGATTGTGGGGGCTTCGGGCCAAGTGGGAACCGTGATGCGCGCGATTCTGCGCGAACGGAATTTTCCCGTCGACGAGATCCGATTCTTCGGTTCCACGCGTTCGGCGGGCCAGACCCTTGACTGGAATGGCCGGTCCATCGAGATCGAGGATGCCGCGATCGCTGACTTCAGCGGTATCGACATCGCGTTCGCCTCATCGGGGGCGACGTCGTCCAAGGTGCTGTCGCCGCGTCTCGCGAGTGCGGGCGCGTTGGTGATTGACAACTCCTCGGCGTGGCGGATGGACCCCGACGTGCCCCTCGTCGTACCCGAGGTCAACGCACACGCACTTCGATCGATCCCTAAGGGCATCATCGCGAATCCCAATTGCACCACGATGGCCGCAATGCCGGTCTTGAAGCCGTTGCACCTCGCCGCGGGACTGCGGTCGATGGTCGTTTCTACGTACCAGGCCGTGAGTGGATCTGGTCGAGAGGGAGTCGACGAACTCGCCTCGCAACTCGAAGTCTTGCGTGACGTCGACGTGCGGGTGTTGACCTTTGATGGAACAGCCTTTCCGATCGATCAGGGCGTGAAGTTTCCCGCCACTATTGCCCATAACGTCGTGCCGCTCGCCGGCTCGATCGTCGACGACGGCTCGTTCGAGACCGGAGAGGAGAAGAAGTTGCGCGACGAGAGTCGCAAGATCCTCGAGATACCTGACCTGTTGGTCGACGGCACGTGCGTGCGGGTCCCGGTCTTCACGGGACATTCCTTGTCGATTACGGCCAGCTTCGAGCGTCCGCTCTCGCCCGAAGACGCGACGAAGATCTTGCTCGACGCGCCGGGCGTCATCGTCGATGATCTGCCTACACCGCGTCTCGCGGCCGGCAAGGATCCGACCTACGTGGGACGACTTCGCCGCGCCCAGACCGTGACGAATGGCCTGTCACTCTTCTTGTCCAATGACAATCTGCGAAAGGGCGCGGCGCTGAACGCGATACAAATCGCGGAAGTCTGGATGAAACTTCGCTAATCCGCGCCGTCGCGTCCAACTTGGCGTCGGGCGAGGTTGACGCAGTGATCTCCGAATCGCTCGTAGAAACGCGCGAGCAGCGCAAGCTCAACAGCGACGGGCAGCGTCATCGACCCGGAGGTGAGCTCGGCGGTGAGCGACACGTGCAGATCGTCGAGTTCGTCGTCGATGTCTTCGATCGCTCCCACCGCTTCGGTCTTGCCGTCGATGATGACGTCAGTCGCTTCGCGCCAGATGGTGGAGGCGACTTCACCCATTCGTTCGATCAGACCGCGGCTTCGTGGCGACATCTCGGTGCCGAGTCCCCGGGCCGCACGGCGGGCGATGTGTTCGGCGAGGTCGCCGTTGCGCTCAACCTCGGGCAGGATACGCAACAACGTGAGTAGTTCACGTCGCACTTCAGCGCTCAGCGAGTCCTGAGTGAAGAGACGCTCCTCGGCGGACATCACCATTTCGTTCACCAACTTGTCGATGACCACGTCCTGGTCGACGACCCGCTTGGCGAGTTCGCGGTCACCCGCCAACAAGGCGTGCGTTGCTTCGGCGATCGCCTCGCCCACGAGGGCGAAGACCTGGACCACCTTCTGTCGGAACTCGGGCGTAATGCTCTGCTCGGGGATCTGGGGCTCCTTGGATTCCGAATTGGAGCCGAATAGTCGGTACATGGTGCAAGGCTACCGGTACGTGACACCGATTCTCTAGGGTGAGGGTCGAGTGAAAGGGCGAGACCATGGTGGGAATTCTGAGTGGCGTTGCAGGTGTTCTCGTCGGCGCTCTGGTCGTCGCGGTCTTCGGGGCTGCTCGCGCTCGCTCGCTTCGCGACGAACGGGCCAGAGCCCTCCAGGACCTTGCTGTTCGCGACGCCCAACTCGCCAGCGTCAATGAGACTCTCGAGCGTGAACGCGAGGAACATCAACTAGACGGCGAGAAACTGGGCGTTCTCTTCGAGAACCTCTCACATCGGGTGCTGACTCGCACGGTCGAGGAATTCGGCGCCTCCCAGGAACAGGTGGTAAAGGAGCGCGATTCGAAGTTGGCCCACACGCTCAAGCCTCTGGAAGACCTGCTCGACGAGTACAAACGCAACCTCGCCGACTTCAACAAGGAGCACGTCGGTGCCTTGTCGGACGTAAAGCACCGGGCGAACGAACTTCTCGAAGCGCAACAACGGACGCAAGAGGAGACGCGGCGACTGAACCAATTGCTCGGCCGCGGTGATCAGCGCGGTCACTGGGGTGAGATCCAGCTCGCCAACGTCATGGAGGCGTCGGGACTTCGACAGGGTATTGACTACGACTTGCAGGTCTCTGGGGTCAGCGACCTGGGCAAGACGCAGCGTCCCGACTGCATCGTGCGTATGCCCAATGGCGTGAGCATCGCGGTTGACGCGAAGTTCCCCTTCGATGACTTCGAAAAGGCCCTCGCGAGTGAGGACGTCAACGAGCGCCGGGCGCACCTTGAGCAATTCGCCAAGAAGTTGCGTGGTCACGTCAAGGCCTTAAAGGACAAGTCCTACTGGGAAGTGCTCAGTCCCGCTCCCGAGTTCACGGTCTGTTTCGTGCCTAGTGACGCCGCAATCACGGCGGCCTTCGACGCGGATCCGACGCTGCATTCGTACGCGAGCAAGGAGCGGGTACTCGTGGTGGGCCCTACCAATCTCCTGTCGTTGCTGTGGTCGGTCGCGTTGGTACTCCAAACGCACGAGGCTCAGGTCAACGCGAAGGAGATCCTCGACGTTGCCGAGAAGATCGTCAATCAGATTCGTCTGGTCGCCGAGCCCATCACCAAGTTGGGTAAATCGCTCAACAACTCGGTGGAGCACTACAACCAAATGGTCAAATCAGTCGAGTCGCGCCTCATCGTCTCGGCGCGCAACATCCGACGCTTGGGTGGCGCTCAACACGCCAAGGCCGTGCCAGAACTCCAGAGCGTCAACGAAGGTGCGGTCGCAATGAACGAAGCGAAGTGGGGCACTGGCCCGGACACGCCGTTGCTCGAAGGCGTGTCGGAGATCATCGACATCGAGGATTTCGACGACGAAGAGTGACCTCACTGGTCCGCCGGGCTGAATTGGTTCAAGTGAGTAAGTTCTTATTTCGTGCCCTCCACTCGAGCCCAACGCCGCCGTCGCTACGTGCTCTGGACGGTGGCGCTCGTGGTTCTGGTCTTGAGTTCGCTCTTCGTTCGCGACGTGATTCGTTCCGCGCACGGCGCCGCGGGTACTCGACGGGCGGAGAATCGAAACTTTGCCTCGCTCACCAACGCCCTCATCACCCAGGAGAATCAGTTCGACGAGCACCTCAGCCACTTGCTCACGACCGGCCAGCCACTCTCGCGCGCGACCTTCGAGGCTCGACTCGAGCAATTGGACCAACAGCTCCCGTCCTGGTTGACCCAGGCGTCGCTGCTTGACGCACCCGCGCTCGCACACCACGTCAACAGTGCCCTCGCCGCGCTCACCGTGACGCGAGTCAACGACTACCAGGCACTGTTGGCGAACGTGGCGACGTCGCTGCAGTTGCCGTGGTCGACGACGAGTGCCACCGACGCCGCTCAGAGCGCCCAGGAATCACAGGCGTCATTGGTCGCCTCGAGCACGACCTGGAACGTCGAGCGCTGGGCTCTCGTGCGAGAACCCGGCCACGTCGAACTGCCCGCAACGAGTGACCTCGTGGGAACCTTGAACTGGTCAGGGACACTCGCCAATCTTTCGGCGTCGCCCTCACTCCAGGTCACCAGGGGAATTGGCATCACGGCGATCCTGGTGGACCCCTCAGCGTTACCGGCACCGGTGGGTGAACTTCTCTTGCCGCCGACCCGGTCGATACGCCTGGGGATAACGGTGACCAACGCCAGCTATGTACGTCAGAACGTCGCTGTCACCTACACCTTCGTCCAGACCAATGGCGCGCGAGCCAGCCAGCGTCAGACCATGACCGCGACCCTGGGTCCGCTCGCGTCCTTCGCGTTCGTGCCCAAACTGTTGGCGGCGACCGCCGGAGAACGAGCGCAACTCGCCATCGAGGCGACGGGCGCGCCGGCGGGTGCGAAAATGTCGACTTCGCGTCACTATCTGGTCATCGTCTCGCCATCGGGGAACTCCTAATTTGAAGGCTTACCGGCGAGTTGGCCTACGATGGGCCTGGCCCCCAAAGTGAATCGAGGAACTGTGACCGAGTCCATTACCGTGACCGACAACCGCACCGGTGAAACTCTTGAGATTCCGATTCAAAACGGTGGTATTGCCGCCAAAGACTTCTCCAAGGTCGTGCCGGGGATCTGGTTCTACGACCCGGCGTTCATGGTGACCGCCGCCTGCGAATCAGCCATCACGTACCTTGACGGCGATGCCGGGATCCTGCGCTACCGGGGCTACCCCATTGAGCAGTTGGCTGAGAAGTCCACCTACGTCGAGGTCGCGTACCTGCTCAACCACGGTGAATTGCCCAACGCCGCCCAGGCGGCGGATTGGGAGCGGGAGATCACGTACCACACGTACATCCACGAGAACGTACGAAAGCGATTCCTCGAAGGTTTCAACTACGACGCGCACCCGATGGGAATGCTCGTTTCGGCGGTTGCCGCCCTCTCGACGTACTATAAGGACGCCAAGGTCCTCGACGACCCCGAGATCTTGCACAAGCAGGTCGTGCGACTCATCGCCAAGATGCCGACGCTCGCCGCCGCCGCGCACCGCTTTTCGGTCGGCATGCCCTTCGTGTACCCAGACAACTCGCTCGGCTACACCCAGAACTTCCTCTCGATGATGTGGAAGGTTGCGGAACCACGTTACGAGCCGGACCCTATTCTCGCCCGAGCGCTCGATATCCTCTTCATCCTGCACGCGGACCACGAGCAGAACTGTGGCACCACCGCGATGCGCGTCGTCGGATCATCCCACGGGGACCCCTACGTCGCCACCGCCGCCGCCGCCGCCGCGCTCTACGGTCCGCGTCACGGCGGCGCCAACGAGGCGGTCTTGAAGATGTTGGGCAAGATCGGCACCATCGAGAACATTCCCGCCTTCATCGCGACGGTCAAGGAGGGAAAGACCAAGCTCGAGGGATTCGGTCATCGCGTCTACAAGAACTTCGACCCGCGCGCGACCATCATCAAGAAGACGGCCGACGACGTCTTTAAGGTGACGGGCAAGAATCCGCTGCTCGATATCGCGCTCACGCTCGAAGAGATCGCGCTCAAGGACGATTACTTCATCTCTCGCAAGCTCTACCCGAACGTTGACTTCTACTCAGGTCTCATCTACCAGGCGATGGGTTTTCCGGTCGAGATGTTCACGGTGCTCTTCGCGATTCCGCGAACGTCGGGTTGGCTCGCGCACTTCCAAGAGCTGTTGGCCCAGGACATGAAGATCGCCCGTCCTCGCCAGCTCTACGTCGGTGCTGAGGTGCGCGACTACGTGCCGATGACCCAGCGCTCGTAGTACTAGGAGTTCGCCGCTTCGAGCAACTGGGCGGCGTGCTCGCGAGGATGGCGCACGTAGGAATCGACCCACGTGCGCACACCGTAGGGACCAGACTCGGTGTGCACTCCCGCACGGTCCAAGTCGCTCTCGTCAATGCGACGAAGGATGTCGAGCGTGGACTGGCGAACGGCCCTGAAGACGGCGAGGGAGTGCTCGACCGGCAGTTCTTCGTAACCGAGCAGCGGCGACTTGGCCCAGAGGGCCTCGTCGTAGCCCTGGATGACGACGCCCGAAGGCTCGGCGAGCAGCCGACGAAGCCGCGCGTAGGACTGGGCTTCGCTGTCGGCGACGTGATGGATGACTTGACGGGCTGACCAACCGCCCTCCACGCGCCGGTCGTAGGCCGACGAGTCAATACTCGCGACAGCCGCGAGGAATTCGTTGGTCGCCGCTTCGTAATCGTCGGCGATGGATTCAATACTCATGTGAAGAGTGTAGATGTCGGTTTACTTGACGGCGGGCTTCAGTATCCGTGCGAGACCTTCTTGGACCACCGAAACCTTGAGTTCGCCCGCCTCGTTGAAGAGGAAACCACGCGCGATGCCCCGCGCCCCGTGGGCTATGGGCGAATCAATGTCGTAGAGCAGCCATTCGTCGGCGCGAAAGTCTTGATGAAACCACATGCAATGGTCGATGCTCGCGCCCATGAAGTTCGCGTCGTCCCAGCGCACCGAGTGCGGCGCGAGGATGGTGTCGACGGGGCTCATGTCGCTGGCGTAGGTGACGACGCACGCGTGTAGCAAGGGATCGTCGGGTAGTTCCCCGTCGGCCTTGATCCAGACTTGCTGGCGGGGCTCTTTGGAACGCAGTGGGCTCCAGGGCAATTCGCCGACGAAGCGTTGGTCGATCGGGTGGTCACGCTTGAACCAGTCATCGACGTCCCCGAATTCGTCGGCGACACGCTCGACCAGGGGTCTGATCGTCTCGGGGCCGGGAACGTCAGGCATCACGAACTGATGCTCGAAACTCTCCTCTTCGATGTGAAAGCTCGCCTGCATGTTGTAGATGGCCTTGCCGCGTTGGATGGCGACCACACGCCGCGTCGTGAAGCTGCGACCGTCTCGGATCCGGTCAACTTCGTAGAGAATCGGGATACTGGGATCACCGGGGCGCAAGAAATACGAGTGCAGCGAATGGACTCGACCACGGTCAACCGTTCGTCCCGCCGACATCAGTGCCTGCGCCGCGACTTGACCACCGAAGGTGCGCTGACGCTCTCCCTCGGGGTGCTTTCCTCGAAACGTGTTGAGCTCAATCGTTTCGACGTCGAGGAGATTCACAAGGAAATCTAAGGATTCAGACATGTGACCATTGTGTCATCCTTCGGTGACCTCGAAGGGTGCCAACTATGGTGGTGACCGTGTCGAAACGATTGAGTGACCTCCTGGCGTGGTCGAAATCGCACGAGGGCAAGAAACTCATCCGTTATACATTGAGTTCCGTCGTCACCACGGGCGTGTCGCTCGCCGCGATTCTCATCACCTACGGATTCAAGATCATCCACGGCATCATCGAGGCGACGTTGTTCGGCAACATCATCGCGGTCATTCCGTCGTATTACTTGAACAGGATGTGGGCCTGGGGAAAGCGCGGGCGAAGCCATTTTCGCAACGAGGTCATCCCGTACTGGGTGATGGCGATACTGGGCATCGCTTTTTCGCTCATAGGTGCTACCTACACCAAACATCTCGTGCACACGCACCACTGGGGTCATCTCGCCAATACCGCGTTGGTCGGTGGGGTGAACGTGCTCAGTTTCGCGATCTTCTGGGTACTGAAGATGTTGGTCTTCAATCGCATCTTTCACACCGACAAACTGCACGACATCGACGCGCGCCTGGCGGCTGAGGAGAGTTCGGCGAGTTAATCGCGAAAGTTCGTGAATTGGAGGGGGACCGGTAGGTCGGCCTCTTTGAAGAACGCAATCGCCTGTTGC
>JBEKWQ010000007.1:0-19022 GCA_049512875.1 Acidimicrobiales bacterium | reverse complement strand
AGCATGCGCGTCGCGCGTGAGACGGCATCCTGCGCTGCTTTCGTGACGTCGAGTTCAAGCGGCGACCTGCCCGCGCTGAGACCCCAGCCCGTCTGGTCGCTGCGTCCGTCAGACGCGATCGCTTCGACTGACACGTACGCCCCCGAACGCTCGTAGGCGGCCTCGATGCCGGTCGTTGACACGATGACCGCCTCGGCGACGTAGTCCGAGTAATTCGCCGAATCCACTTGTCGAATTCGGTCGTCGCCCGCACGGACCAGACGTTCGAGCTCGATGGCCATCGCAATCTTGTCCTCGAGCGCCGTCGAGAGTACGGACTTGTCGACCAAGGTGAGCGTCGCGGGCTCGACGCCGTCGGGTCGCGCGAAGGCGAGAAACTCGTCTTCGGTCGCGAAACGGGCATTGTCACGTGCTTCGCGCAAGGCGTCGTGAATAGCCTCTGGATCGAGTGACCCCACCCACGCCGTGCCCACCTGCGCCCCAGACGCACCATCGCGCAAGATTCGTACACCGACGCCCGCCGAACTCGCGGTCGAAAGGCTCTCGACGGCGCCCTCGTAGGCCTGAATCTCGGTGTCGACACCACTCGAAACGTAGACCTCGATCTCTTCGCCGCTCTCGACTTCATCGAGGACTCGCTGCGCCTGCTCGAGCAACGTCATGACGCGGTTCCACCAATGGTCACGCTGGTGAGTCGCATCGTCGCTTGACCCGTGCCCACCGGAACAGATTGTCCATCCTTGCCGCAGGTGCCCGGTGTCATCGAGAAATCATTCGCCACGGCGTCGACCCGTTTGAGGACCTCGGGTCCATTACCGATGAGATTGCAATCGCGCAGCGGTGCAGTTATCTTGCCGTCCTCGATCAAGAACGCCGAGGTCATGCCGAACACGAAGTCGCCCGTGGCGGTATTGACCTGTCCGCCGCCGAGTTGAGCAACGTACACCCCTCGCGGCGTCTGGGCGATGATCTCATTCGCGTCGGAATCTCCTTCGAGGAGGTACGTGTTGGTCATGCGCACCATTGGTAGGTACTGGTAGCTCTGACGCCGACCGTTGCCCGACGAGACTCGTCCTTCTTTGCGCGAGCGAAGGTAGTCCCACATGTAGTCAGTCAGCACACCGTTCTCGATGAGCACGTTTCGCGCGCTGGGTCGTCCTTCGTCGTCAATGGCGAGATAGCCCCACTCTCCTTGTACCGTGCCGTCGTCGACCAACGTCACGAGTGGGCTCGCCACCTGTTGGCCAACCTGGCCCGCGTACACCGACGCGTGCTTCAAGATGGCGTCCGCCTCGAGTCCGTGACCGCACGCTTCGTGGAACAAGATGCCCCCCGAACCACCGGCCAGCACGACGGGCAGATCGCCAGAAGGAGCTGGCCTCGCCTCGAGCTTGGTGATCGCCTGTTGGGCGGCACCGCGGGCCGCCTCTTCAACGGCGATTTCGCTCAACAATTCGAAGCCCCTCGTTCCGGCGATGGGCCGATATCCCGTTTGCATTCCCGTGTCACCCGTCGCAACGCACGAGATGTTAAATCGAGTACGAATCTGATGGTCGCCGGCGTACACGCCCTCGGAGTTGGCGACCACGAAATGCCGACTTGAATCGCCGAGCGCGACTTGGACCTGGGTAATCGACGAACCCTGCGAACGAGCAACGTCGTCGGCGTGACGCAGTAATTCGATCTTGCGCGCCTTGTCGACCTGGCTCGGCAGCATCGTGGCGTGGGTGGGGTGGTCGGACATCGAACCAAGAGCGATCTCACGGACCCCTCCCCCTCCCTCACGAGCCACCGCGGCGGCGGCTTGGGCGGCACTGAGAAGTCCGCTCGTAGAAAGGTCGGCCGTGTGCGCGAAGCCCGTGGTGTCGCCAACGACCACGCGAATGCCGGCGCCGCGATCGCGACCTGAACTGAGTTCCTCTATTCGACGTTGATCGAGTATCGCGGACGACGTAACACGGTCTTCGACGAAAACCTCGGCGAACTCACCTCCTCGATTCATCGCCTGGGCGAGCACATGTTCGAGGGTTTCTTTGGTGACCAAGGTTTGCGACATGGTCGCTAGCGTACCGCGCGATACTTTTTGTTCAGCAAAACCAGCTCGTTTTCGTTCGGTATCGACATCAAGTCGTAACACACTTGGCATAAGAATCAGTTAAGTCACGGGACTTTGTGTGGTGTAGTCGATGACATGGACCAAATCATCTTGGCCATGGTGCGATGACATCGCCGCCTACGGACGTAGGGACAACGAAGTGAAGGAGAACCAATGAGTGACGACAACCAGAACCACGAGCACGATCACAATCACGGACACGAAGGGCGCCGCGAGGCGTGGCGCGCACGTCGACGCGGAGCGCTCGTCGTCGTACTGGCAATCGCGATCCTCGTTCTCGTGGGCGACATTCTGAGCGCCGTTGCTCTTGGGCGGACCACTTCGTCGTCGGCTCGCTCGACGGTCTCGGTGACCGGAACTGGAACGGCGACCGGCACACCAAATACGTTGAGCTTCCAAATCGGCGTCAGCAGCGTCGCCAAGAACGCCTCGAACGCCCTCGCCGCGAACAACGCCCGGGTGGCAGCCCTCGAGGCGGCTCTCATCAAGAGCGGCATCGTCAAGCGAAACATGCAGACGTCTGGCCTTAACATCTACCAGAACACGAACAACAACGGGGTCGTGACCGGCTACACCGCCGAAGATGACCTCAGCGTGACTCTGCACGAGATCAGCAAGGCCGGCGCCGCGCTCGATGCCGCCACCAATGCCGCCGGCAATGGCGTGCAGTTGAGCAACCTCACCTACTCGATCTCGAACGAAAACAACCTCTACCAGAAGGCGCGCACAGCCGCCATGAGCAACGCCTTCGCCGAGGCCAAGGACATCGCCAAGGCCGCCGGTGAGGGCGTCGGCTCCATCGTGCGCGTGACCGACCAGGAGAGCACGAGTGGATCGACGCTGCCCACACCGCTGCAGTTCAACGCGTCAGCGGGCAAGGCGACCTCGGCGGTACCAGTGCAAGCAGGAACCCAGACGGTGACCGATCAGGTGTCGGTGGTCTACTCGCTCAACGGCTAACAACGCAGTACTACGTGAATTCTTTCACCCGAGCGACTTTTGGGCCCTGGGTCACGGCATACGGACGCGAATGCAGGGTGGCGTCCGTATGCCCCCAAGTAGGGTGAAGGAGTGATTTTGCCGTCCATCGAAACGCCCGCCGACCTACAGGGCCTCACCTTTCAGGAACTCAACAAGTTGAGCGCGGAAATTCGTGAATTCATCATTTCAACGGTCAAGACGACTGGCGGTCACCTAGGTTCGAATCTCGGCGTCGTCGAACTGACGATCGCCTTGCACCGGGTCTTTGATTCGCCTAAGGACATCCTGCTCTGGGACACCGGCCACCAGGCCTACGTCCACAAATTGCTCACCGGGCGGCGCTACGGGTTCAAGGGCCTTCGCCAACGCGGGGGCCTCTCGGGCTACCCCAACCGCTCCGAGAGTGAGCACGACTGGATCGAATCGTCGCACGCGTCAACGGCCCTCTCGTACGCCCACGGTCTCTCGGTGGCGCTCGAGCAGAAGAAAGAGCTCGTCGGTCACGGTGGGCAACGCAACGTCGTCGCGATCGTCGGTGACGGATCGCTCACCGGCGGAATGGCCTACGAGGCCCTCAACAACCTCGGCGTGTCGAACCAACGCGTCGTGATCGTCTTGAACGACAATGGTCGCAGTTACGCTCCGACGATCTCCAAACTGTCGAGGTCACTCACCACCCTGCGCCTGAACAAGCACTACTTGACCGTGCGCGAGCGCGTCCGACACTCAATGCCGCGCCTACCCGGTGGAAGGGCCGCCTACCTGGGCATCGATGGCTTCACGTCGGTGGTGCGCGAGATGGTCACGCCACACACGTTCTTCGAGAACCTCGGCATCCGTTACGTTGGCCCCGTCGATGGGCACAACATCGAGCAACTCGAAACCGTACTGAAGAGCGCCGCGCAATGGGACGGCCCGATCGTCGTGCACGTTCTCACCGAAAAAGGTCGCGGTTACGCCCCGGCGACGAACGACAACCTGAAGATGCACGACTATAAGTTGCCGCCACGGTTAAACGATGAGGACGTCGCTCCCCAGTCCTTCACCCAGGCCTTCTCAGACTCGCTCATCGCTCTGGCGAGTGCTGATGACCGCATCGTGGCGATCACCGCGGCGATGGCTGGACCGACCGGTCTCCTTGGCTTCCAGGAGCGTTTCCCTCACCGTTTCTTCGACGTGGGTATCGCCGAACAGCACGCGGTGACCGCCGCAGCGGGCATGGCGATGGGCGGACTCAAGCCCGTGGTCGCGATGTACTCGACGTTCTTCTCGCGCGCCTTTGACCAGGCGCACCTAGACGTAGGACTCTTGAACCTGCCAGTGATGTTCATCTTCGACCGCGCGGGCATCACCGGCGACGACGGACCAAGTCACCACGGGGTTCTTGACATCGCGCTGTGCCTCGCAATTCCCAACATGACCATTTTCGCTCCCTCGAGCGCTGCGGAGATTCCCGAGATGATGGCGACGGCGCTATCAATGTCCGGTCCGACGGCGATCCGCTTCCCCAAGACGCCGCCTCAGCCCTTCGACGAAAAGATCGGCGAGGGTCTCAAGGCCCGCCTGATCGAGCGCGGCGATGGATCATTGTGCGTGCTCGCGGTGGGAAAAATGGCACCGAACAGTCTTCGCGCCCTCGAACTCATGGGCGTCGAGCGGTCTCGCGTGACGCTCTATGACGTGCGCGTGCTGCCACCCGATGCTGACATGATTGAAGACGCCCTCAACCACGACCGCGTCATCACGGTTGAAGACGGCACGCGCCACGGCGGCGCGGGGACGCTGATGGTGTCGGCGACGCGCAGCCGCGCCCAGGAGTTCGACCGCCCTTTTCCGTCCACGAGGATCCTCGGCGTACCTCGAGCCTTCCTGGAACATCATCGCCCCGACGCCTTGCTCGCTGAACTCGGACTCGACCCCGAGGGTCTCGCCGGCGCCTTCTCGAGGTTGCTGAACGACAAGCCGGAGTTCCCCCGCGTACTTCCCGAATCGCCGCAACCTCGCTTCTTCTAGGAACGTTCTCGCACGTTCGCCAGTACTCTGCATTGATGGCGTTCGAAGTAGAAAAGTCCGAACACGAGTGGCGCGAGCAACTCTCGCCCGATCGCTTCGCCGTCCTTCGTAAGGCCGCGACGGAAGCGCCCTTCACCGGCAGTCTTTTGCACGTCGACGCACACGGTGTCTTCTCGTGCGCCGGGTGTGGTCAGCGCCTCTTTACGAGCGAGCAGAAATTCGATTCGGGTTGCGGCTGGCCAAGTTTTGACGCGTGCGAACCGGGCACGATCATCGAGCGCACGGACCGGTCACTCTTTCGAGTTCGTACCGAGATCCTCTGCTCGAAGTGCGGCGGACACCTGGGCCACGTCTTTGACGATGGTCCCACTCCCACCGGACTTCGCTACTGCGTGAATTCTCTGGCAATTGATTTCGACGAACGGCTGTAGTCCCTGTCGCTACACATCGAGGAAACGGCGAATCGCAATTGCCGAACCGACCGAACCGATCACCACGCCAACAATCAGTACCACGGCGTTAGTGCCCAACAGCGCGCTCGTGTCGAGTTGGAATTCGTTGTGTAGCGGATACCAGGTGTGCAACGCCGTCACGGCAAGGATCGCCACGACTGAACCCAGGAGACCCTGGATGAAGCCTTCGGTGATGTAGGGGATTCGGATGAACCAGTTGGTCGCCCCCACGAGCTTCATCACCGACACTTCGCGGCGGCGCGAGAAGATGGCCATACGAATGGTGTTGAGGATCAGCACCGTCGCCGACAAGAGCAGTACTCCCGCGAGGGCGAGGAAGACAATCTGGATGATGCGAATCGCGTGGTTCATCTCACGAATCTGTTGTTCGGGCGCCGTCACGCTGTACACACCAGGTTGGGGCGAGAACGTCGATTCGACGACGAAGGCGTTCGAGGGGACCGTGGGCACGCAACGAAACGAAGAAGGGACTTCGGCAGCCGTCAGGACCGAGGATTCGGACTGGGGCAGCAACTTGATCGCTTCTTGGAAATCCTGTTGCTGGGTGTAGTAAACGCAACTCTTCACGATTGGCAAGTTCGCGAGTTGACTCTGGATACTTGCGATCTCGTTCGAAGACGCCGTTGGTTCCATCCAGATGGTGACGCGCGTGCCCTGCTGCCACTGCGCGGATGCTTGCGCCGCGCTCTGCTTGAGCAGCAGCGCTGAACCCACCAACGACAGCGAGACGGCGACCGTCAGTACGGCGGCGATGGTCATCATGCGGTTTCGCCAGAGGTTGCCCACGGTCTCCTTCATCGCGTAGCGGAGGTAGACGCGCACTAGAGCACTGCCCCTTCGTCGATGCCGTAGACGCCGCGGACCTGGTCGCGGATCATCTCTCCTCGGTCCAGTTCGATGACGCGCCGACGCATGCGGTCCACGAGGGCCTTGTCGTGAGTCGCCATGACCACGGTCGTACCAGTGCGGTTGATGCGTTCGAGTAACGCCATGATCGACTCGGAGTTGGCGGGATCGAGGTTTCCGGTGGGCTCGTCGGCGAGCAGGATCAGCGGTCGGTTCACGAAGGCTCGTGCGACGGCGACGCGCTGCTGTTCACCACCCGAGAGTTCACTGGGTAGGTTGCGCGACTTGTCGGTGAGACCCACCAGTTCGAGGATCTGGGGCACCTGGCTGTCGACGGTCGAGCGCGGGCGACCAATGACCTCGAGGGCGAAGGCCACGTTTTCGAAGACCGTCTTGTTCGGCAACAGACGGAAATCCTGAAAGACGCAACCAATATTGCGGCGAAGGTAGGGAACTCGCCACTTTGGGAGTTCGCCAATATCACGTCCCGCCTCGAGGATTCGACCTTGGTCGGGCAGCTCCTCGCGCAGCAGGAGGCGCAGAAACGTGGTCTTTCCCGAACCCGAGGCACCTACCAGGAAGACGAATTCACCCTTGTCGATGTTGAGCGAGATGTCGACCAACGCAGGAGTGCCGTTCTTATACGTCTTAGAGACGCCTTCGAAACGAATCACGCGGTTACCCCTTTAAATTTCGTTGGAATCAGCGACCACGCCGATCTAGGCACTCTTCATTCTAGTTTGGCCTCCGTAGGGCTTTGAACCAAGAAATCCCCAAGTTCTAGGGATTCAGAACTTCTTATGTTTGGAAACGTTGCCGACGAAGTTCGGCTTCCATGAACGCGTCGAGATCGCCATCGAGCACCGCGTCGACGTTGCCGGTCTCGTGGTCGGTACGGTGATCCTTGACCAGTTGATACGGCGCCTGGACGTAACTGCGAATCTGCGATCCCCATGCGTTGTCCCCACGGTTCCCACTCAGCGAGTCCATCTCCGCTTGACGTTCGGCGCGGGCGCGCTCGGCGAGCTTCGCTTCGAGTATCTGCATCGCACGCGCACGGTTCTGGTGCTGGCTACGTTCGTTCTGGCAGCTAACGACGATGTTGGTCGGCAGGTGGGTAATGCGGATGGCCGAGTCCGTCTTGTTCACGTGCTGGCCACCGGCACCCGAAGACCGGTAGGTGTCGATGCGCAGGTCCTTCTCGTCGATCTCGACCTCGCCAGCGTCGTCGTTGAGCAACGGCGTCACCTCAAGGCTCGCGAAGCTCGTCTGTCGACGCGCCTGAGAATCGAAGGGACTGATGCGCACGAGGCGATGCACGCCGCGCTCGGCCGAGAGCCAACCGTAGGCGAAGCGACCTTTGACAATGAAGGTGGCCGAGAGCAAACCCGCCTCTTGACCCTCGGTGACTTCGTCGAATTCGACCCCGAATCCACGACGTTCGGCCCAGCGAGAGTACATGCGAAGCAACATCTCGGTCCAGTCCTGGGCGTCGGTCCCTCCCGCACCCGCGTGCAGTTCGACGATGGCGTCATTCTCGTCGTACTGACCACTAAAGAGACTCTGGGTCTCGAGCGCGGCAACCTCGTGCTCGAGCTTCTCGACGCTTGAGGCCAACTCGTCGAGAAGCGACCAGTCCGCGGCGCCGCCCGCGAGGGCCTCGCGAGCGAACTCGGCCAAGACGACACTATCGTCGAGTTCGCGACGTAGACCGTCAAAGAGTTCGAGGTCGTTGTTGAGCCGTCCAAGTTCAGTCGTGACCTCGCGCGCGCGGTCTTGGTTGTTCCACAGTTGCGGGTCAGCCACCTCGACACTCAGCACCTCGCGACGCTCGCGACTCTGGTCGATCCTCAGGTACTCCTTCGCGGCACGCCAACGACCCTCGAGTTCCTCGAGGGCACTGCCGGCGTCGCGAAGGGCGTTCTCCGCCTTAGGGTCGGCCATGGCACTGCTTGAACTTGCGACCCGAACCGCACCAACACGGATCGTTTCGCCCGATCTTGTCGCCCTGCTTGGGGATTGGTTTGCCAGCGGGCTTCGTGGACGTCGTGTGCGAGGGAAGTTCGGTGCCGCCAGGCGCGACCTGTTCGGCGTTGGTCGACGCACGTTCGAGGCCTTCGTCACTCGAGGCCGGCTCGATCTGCGCCTCCACGTGGGTGATGTAGCGAACGTAGTCGCTATCGACGGCCTCGAGCAGGTGCTCGAACATGAGGTACCCCTCTTTTTGCCACGCAGTGAGCGGATCGGTATTGGCGATCTGGCGTAGATGAATACCGTCACGCAGGTAGTCCATGTCCGAAAGGTTCTCGCGCCAGCGCTGGTCGAGGATCTGGAGCATGACGTCGCGCTCGATCTCCTTGGCGGTGTCGATGCCACCGGGAAACTCCTCGCACTTCTTCTCGTAGTTAGCCACGGCTTCATCGACAATGACCGCGATCACGTCGTCGATGTCCTCAAAGGTGCCCAAGGCGTCGGCGGTGAGTGTGGTCGGCGAGTAGATCTGCAGCTCGTTGAGCAGACCCGAAAGGTCCCACTCCTCGGAGAACGATCCCTCGAGACGCTCTTCGACGAAATTGGTGAGTACCTCTTCGATGAGCACGATCGTGGCGTCGTGGATGTCCTCGCCGTCGATGACCTGCTGACGGCGCGCGTAGATGACCTTGCGTTGCTCGTTCATCACCTCGTCGTACTTGAGGACGTCCTTGCGAATCTCGGCGTTTCTTCCTTCTACGGTGTTCTGTGCGCGTTCGATGGCCCGCGAGACCATCTTCGCCTCAATCGCTTCGTTCTCGGGCATGGCGCGGTCCATTACCCACGAAACGGCTCCCGTGGCGAAGAGGCGTAACAAATCGTCCTCGAGTGAGAGGAAGAATCGACTCTCGCCGGGGTCGCCCTGGCGACCCGAACGCCCGCGCAACTGATTGTCGATTCGACGCGACTCGTGGCGCTCGGAACCGAGCACGTAGAGACCGCCAAGTTCGCGAACCTTATCGCCTTCGGCGTCGCAGATTGGTTTGAACTTCGCCAGCGCTACCTGGTACGCCGCGTCGTACTCTTCGGTCCCTGGTTCGAGACCCCGACCGAGGGCCTCACGATTCGCGAGTCCCTCGGCGTTACCGCCGAGGATGACGTCGACGCCTCGACCCGCCATGTTCGTCGCCACCGTGATCGCGTGCAGCGCACCCGCCTGAGCGACGATCTCGGCTTCACGGAAGTGCTGCTTGGCGTTCAAGACCTCGTGAGGAACGCCGGCCTTGTCGAGTTCGCGCGACAAGAGTTCGGACTTCTCGACCGACGCGGTACCCAAGAGCACCGGCTGACCCTTGTCGTAGCGTTCTCGAACCTCGTCGACGATGGCCTTGAACTTCGCGGCCTCGGTCTTATAAATCAGATCAGGTTCGTCGAGGCGAATGTTGGGTCGGTGCGTCGGAATCGGCACGACCGACAAAGAATACGTACTCCCGAACTCACCCGCCTCAGTCTCGGCGGTACCGGTCATGCCGGCGAGCTTTTCGTAGAGACGGAAGTAATTCTGCAGGGTGACCGTCGCCCAAGTGTGGTTCTCTTCTTGTATACGCACCCGTTCTTTGGCCTCCACGGCCTGGTGCAGGCCGTCAGACCAACGCCTTCCGTCGAGGGTACGGCCCGTGAACTCGTCGACGATCTTCACGACACCACCGTCGACGAGGTAGTCCTTGTCACGGTGAAACAGTTCCTTGGCGCGAAGCGCCTGCCCGAGTTGGTGGACGTAGTTGGTCGCAACGGCGTCGTAGAGGTTGGCCACGCCAAGCAGTTTCTCGACCTTCTCGATGCCCTCCTCGGTCGGTACGACGGTCTTCTTCTCTTCGTCGACCTCGTAGTCGGTGTCGCGGGTGAGCGAGCGAACAATCGAGGCGAATTGGTAATAGAGCTTGGTCACGTCCGCAGCCGGACCCGAGATGATGAGTGGCGTACGGGCCTCGTCAATCAGAATCGAGTCGACCTCGTCGACAATGGCGTAGCGGTGGCCGCGCTGGACCATGTGTTCCTTGCGCCTGGCCATATTGTCGCGCAGGTAGTCAAAGCCGAACTCCGTGTTGGTGCCGTAGGTCACGTCGCACTGGTACGCCTCACGCTTCTGGTCGAATTCGGGCAAGTCCGGGCCAACCCGACCAACGCTGAGTCCGAGGAAGCGATGCAGCGCTCCCATCCAATTGGCGTCGCGCGTGGCCAAATAGTCGTTCACCGTCACCACGTGCACGCCATTGCCCTCGAGCGCGTTCAAGTAGACCGGCAGCGTCGACACCAGCGTCTTTCCTTCACCCGTCTTCATTTCAGCGATCCATCCGAAATGCAGCGCCATGCCGCCCATCAGCTGTTCGTCGTAGTGGCGCTGACCAAGTACGCGGGTCGCCCCTTCGCGCACGACCGCGAACGCCTCGAACAACAGGTCATCGAGGGTCTCGCCGTTGGCGAGTCGGGTCCGGAACTCATCGGTCTTGGCCCGGAGTTGCTCGTCACTCAGCGCCGCCATCTCGTCGGCGAGGGCGTTCACGGGTGCGACCAGTTCGGCGAGTTGACGAACCCGCTTGCCTTCTCCTGCTTTTAGGACCTTCTGAAACAAACTCATGGTGTGTAACCCTACCGGTCGTCGTCGAACTTTCTAGGGGCTGCGAGTGCTGACCTGGTCTTTGACCCCACACTTGCCTGCGGCGGTGTCCGTGCGCGTCGCCAGCAGCACGAGGCTCTCCAGCGACGTGGTCGCACACTTCACCGGCTCTCCGAGCGACCACTCTGGTCACCCCGAGGCAGGACTTACTTCTAAACCGCGCCATGCTCGGCGTCGATAAGACGCCTTACGTGGGTCGTTTCGCCCGCGGCTGGCATCGACTTTCAACCACAGACCACCCGCAGCCCTGCTTCTATCCTATGCGTTGGCCCTATTTATTGGAGACGCCCGAAAGATCAAGAGCGGCCGGTTACCAGGACCACGCACAGTCGCAGTCCGAGGACCAGGCTCGCCACGGGCGCGAGAAGTCGACGAAACCCTTTGGCGGTCTGCCATTCGAAGCGCATCGCGCTGCGGTGGTGCGCGATGAGCATGGCCCGTGATTCACGGCGGCGCGAAAGTCCCTCCACGTGGGTGACCGTGGCCTCAGCGACCGCGGCGACCACGAAACCGGCTTCACGCACCTGCCAACAAAGGGCCATGTCCTCGGCGAACATGAAGTAGCGCTCGTCGAATCCCCCCACCTGCTCGAACACGTCGCGTCGCACCATGAAGCACGCACCCGAGACCCAGTCGACCGTGCCGTCCGCCCTGGCGGACCGGTAGCGCCGGGTGGCCGGATTCCTCGGCCACAGGGGAGACAAGAGCGCGTGCAATCCCGCGAGCCAGAAGTCGGGAAACACCCGTTGGGACGGATAGACCGTGCCGTCGGTTCGAAGGATCTGGGGACCCACGAGGCCGACGTTCGGGTGAGCGCTCAAGTACGCCACGAGGAGCGCCACGGCGTTCTCATGGACCACCACGTCGGGATTGGAGATGAGAAGGAATTCAAGTCGCGCGCTCGCGGCTACCCCACGATTGACCCCGCGACCGTAGCCCAGGTTCATCCGTGGCGTGACGAGCACGACGTCGCGTTCGGCGAGCGCCGGCGGCGTGGACCCCTCTTCACCGTTCTCCACCACGACGACCTCGGTGACGGCGTTCGCGTGAAGCGAATCGATGCACGCCGCGAGCGCCTCTCCGGCGTGGTAGTCAACGACGATCGCCGAGACCCGCGACGAGACGGTATCGACGCTCATCGTTGAACCAGACGGTCTCGATCGCGCAGGAGTCGCGCGACACCCTCCTGCCACGCGGGAAGCGCCGCCCAGCGTTGGGACCACTTGGTGGTGTCGAGGTCGCTTCTCGCGGGTCGGGTCGCCGCGGGCGCCGGTACGAGTTCGCTCGTGAGAATCGGCGTGGCGAAGTCCTCGCCGCGTCCGAGCACGCGTCCCGCGTACCGGGCGACCTCGAACCAGCTGGTGGTGCCGGTATTGGCCACGTGCCAGAACCCCCCGGGTCGCTCGCGCACCAGGGTCACGAGTGCGCGCGCCATGTCACTGGCGAGGGTGACCGTACCGACCTGATCGCTCACGAAGCGCACCGACTCGCCACTCCTCGCGCGCTCGGCGATGAGGTGCAGCACGTTCTTGCCGCGCACTCCCATGACCCACGAGGAGCGCACGACGGTGTCGTCACTGGCGCACAGCAACTCACCCGCCCGTTTCGAGGCGCCGTACACGTTGAGGGGATTCGCCTCGTCGCCCTCGACGTAACCACTGGCCTTGGTACCGTCGAACACGTAGTCGGTCGAGATCGTGATGAGGTGCGCACCCACGTCGTGCGCGGCGAGCGACATCGTCTCGGTGGCCTCAGCATTCACGGCGAAACAAGTCTCCGGTTCGCTCTCGGCCCGGTCCACCTGGGTGTACGCCGCCAAGTGCACGATCACGTCGGGACGCGTCGTCGAGACTGCGTTACGCACCAACTCGCGGTTCGTGACGTCCAGTTCATGGCGCGTGAGGGCGAAAACGGCGAACTCGTCCTCGCCCACCGGGCAGTCATCGGGCTGGAACGTCGGATCGCCGCCGAGGGGCGTCAGTGCGTGCAAGGCGTCGATCAGATCGACGCCCACCTGGCCGGCGGCCCCGGTCACCAGTATTCGAAGTGGTCGGTTCATTGCTCCTCGGGCCGCACGTGCACGACGTCACCCACGTCAAAGGTCCGCTTGGTTGCGTCGATGAGGACGACCAGACGTCCCACGTGGTCGACACCGATCGCCTCACCGACCACCGCCTCGTCGTGGGTCTGGACACGCACCGTCTGTCCGAGCGTCACGAGGGAGCGTTCATACTCTTCGCGCAGGCGCGCCGTGCCGTCGGGCGCCTCGAGCGAACGTCGTCGCCATTCGACCTCTTCGAGCAAGATGTCGAGCAACGCGCGCGACGAGATCGTGACACCCGCCTCGGCGACGATATTGGTGGCTCGCTCGCTGCTCGAGGCGAGTGGCGTGAGATTGATTCCAATGCCGACCACGACGGCGAGTCCCTTCGTCGTCGTCACGACTTCGGCGAGAAGTCCCGCGAGTTTCTTCTCGCCCACCATCAAGTCGTTCGGCCACTTGAGGTCCGGCCGTACGCCACAAAGGCGCACCAGCGCCGCGCGCGCACCCAGGGCCACGCACGCCACCGCTAAATACAATTCGCTCGCGTCCAAGGGCGGGATTAGAAGTATCGAGCAGAGCAATGACGACCCGGACGCCGCCTCCCACACTCGATCCAGACGTCCCCGACCGGCCGATTGAAAGTCCGCGTAGGCGACCGTTCCTTCGGGGGCACCGTTTCGTGCCATTTCGGCCAGCCAAGTATTGGTGGAGTCGATGTGGTCGAAGTGCTCTACACGCCAACTGATGGGGTTCACACCCAAACATTAGGGTTTAGGTGACTGGTGGTAGAAAAAGACAGTCCCCGTACGGAGGTTCACGTGTTAAAGAAAGTCCTCATCGCCAATCGAGGCGAAATTGCGGTGCGCGTCATGCGGACCTGTCGCGAGATGGGGATCTCCACGGTCGCCGTGTACTCGGAACTGGACCGTGACGCGTTACACGTACGCCTGGCCGACGAGGCCTACGCGCTCGGCGGCGCCTCCGCGACCGAGAGTTACCTCAATACGCCAATGATTCTCGACGTCATCCAGCGCTGCGGCGCGGACGCGGTGCACCCGGGCTACGGCTTCTACTCAGAGAACACGGACTTCGCTCGCGCTATCACCGACCTGGGCGTGACGTTCATTGGTCCACCCCCCGAAGCCATCGAGGTCATGGGCGACAAGATCTCCTCACGGCTCGCCGTAGAGAAAGCCGGCGTCGCGGGCGTACCGGGCCGCAGCAGGACCCTCGAGAGTCCCGACGAGATCGTTGCCTTCGGTGATGAGGTCGGCTGGCCCGTCGCGATCAAGGCGGCCTTCGGCGGCGGCGGGCGGGGAATGAAGGTCGTGAACAGCCCCGACGACGCCGCCGACGCGCTCGAGAGCGCCCAGCGCGAGTCACTCAATTACTTCGGTCGTTCCGAGTGCTACGTGGAGAAATACCTCACCTGGCCTCGTCACATCGAAATGCAGATCCTCGCCGACACCCACGACAACGTCCTGTGGCTCGGCGAGCGCGACTGCTCGGCGCAACGCCGCCACCAGAAGTTGGTCGAAGAATCACCCGCGCCAAATTTCCCCGATGATATCCGTCACGCCATGGGCGAAGCCGCGGTCAAGGTCTCGCGAGCCTGCGGCTACGTGAACGCGGGAACCGTCGAGTTCATGTACCAAGACGGCGAGTTCTTCTTCTTGGAGATGAACACGCGTCTGCAAGTCGAGCACCCGATCACCGAATGGGTCACGGGATTGGACCTGGTGGAATGGCAATTGCGCATCGCCTCGGGCGAGGAGATCGCCTTCAAACAAGAGGACATCTTCCATCGCGGCCACGCCATCGAGGTGCGTATCAACGCCGAAGACCCGGCGGGTGGTCGCTTCACGCCCTCGCCGGGCACGATCACGCGCTTTGACCAACCGTCGGGGCCCGGCGTGCGTTTGGACGCGGGCTACATGGAGGGCGACGCGGTCTCCCAGTATTACGACAACCTCATCGCCAAACTCGCCGTGTGGGGACTCGACCGCGAGAAGGCGCGACTGCGACTGCTGCGGGCAATCGAAGAGACAGTCATCGAAGGGGTGGCGACGACCCTGCCAGCGGACGTCGTGATCCTCACCGACGAGAAGTTCGTCAACGCGACGCACTCGACCAACTGGGTCGAAACGGAGTTGGACTTCAGTGAACTACCCAGCTATGGTCACGCGCCCGTCTCGGTGGGCGAAGGTACCATCCGCAAGGACGTCACCGCCGAGGTGAACGGCCGTCGAGTCAACGTCGCGCTGTGGGTGCCCGAATCCAGTGACGACGTCATCGCGCGGCCCCATTCGACGGCCGCCAAGCCTCGCCGCCAACACCACACGGGCGTGGTGGGCAGTGGTTCGGGTACGGTGAGCGTCCCGATGCAAGGCACCATCGCCAAGGTCTCGGTCGAAGTGGGTCAAGTCGTCGAGGCCGGCGAGACAATCGTTATCCTCGAAGCCATGAAGATGGAGAACAACGTGAACGCCGAAAAAGGCGGCGTCGTCAAGAGCGTGAAGGTGAAGTCCGGTGACTCGGTGAGCGCCGGTGACGTCGTCGCGGTCATTGAATGACGACGGACGATCGGGCGCGTGAGGCGATTCTCGGGGTTCGAACAGA
This sequence comes from Acidimicrobiales bacterium, assembly GCA_049512875.1. Lineage (GTDB taxonomy): Bacteria > Actinomycetota > Acidimicrobiia > Acidimicrobiales > RAAP-2 > RAAP-2. The sequence continues at coordinate 3,282 of JBEKWQ010000007.1, read as the reverse complement.
ACTCGTCGAGTTGAGTCACTTCGTGCACGCCCACCCCGAGTTGGGCTACCAGGAGTTCGAGAGCGCCGAAGCGGTCGCCGCGGTCCTGGAGAAGGCCGACTTCACGCTCGAACGTGGCCTCGCGGGACTACCCACCGCGTTTCGTGCGACCTACGGTTCGGGGAGCCTGCACCTGGTCTTTTGCGCCGAGTACGACGCGTTACCCGACGTCGGTCACGCGTGCGGTCACAACATCATCGCGGCGTCGTCGGCGGGTGCGGGCATCGGACTCGCCGCGGTCGCCTCGGACCTCGACCTCACCGTCACCGTGCTCGGCACACCCTCAGAAGAAGGTGGCGGCGGCAAGATCGACTTGTTAAACGCCGGCGTCTTTGATGACGCGCACGCGGCAATGATGGTCCACCCGTGGCCCAACGAGCGCCTCGAGGCACAGTGTCTGGCCGTCGATCATTTCGACGTGACCTTCATGGGTAAAGAGGCTCACGCCTCCGCGGCCCCGTGGGAGGGTCTCAACGCACTCGACGCCATGACCATTTCCCAAGTGGCGTTGGCTTTGTTGCGCCAGCAGCTCGCACCGGGTGACCAGTACCACGGCTTCGTCAAAGAGGGCGGGTCGGCGGCCAACATCATCCCGAGTCGCGTCGTCGGTCGATTCATGGCGAGGTCGATGACGAGCGAGCGACTGGCTTCACTGCGCGAGCGCGTCAACGCGTGCTTTGAGGCGGGCGCCCTCGCCACGGGCACGATGGTGCGCATCGAGGAGCTGGGTCATGCCTTTTCGCACATGGAGTCCGACCCCGACATCCTCGCCCACTACCGCGACGCCGCACAGACACTCGGTCGACACTTCGAACTCGACGACGAGGGCGCTGCGCGACCCACTATCTCAACGGACATGGCCAACGTGTCGCTCGTAGTCCCCTCGATCCACCCGTTGCTCGCCATTCCGACGAACGGCGCGGTCAACCATCAACCCGAATTCACCCAGGCCTGCGTCACCGAGGCGGCCGACCAGGCGGTGATCGACGGTGCGTTGGCGCTCGCTCGCACCGCCATCGCCGTCGCCACGGACGCGCCACTACGGGAACGATTGGTCTCGCGACCATGATCGTCGAACACGCCTTGTTACCGGTGATCCCTGGTCAGGAGGACGCTTTCGAGGCGTCCATGCGCGAGGCCCTTCCCCTCATCACCTCGGCACCCAAATGCCACGGCGCCGAGGTGCGTCGCCAAGTCGAAGACCCGTCGATCTACCTTTTGCTGGTGCGCTGGGAGTCGGTCGAGGCGCACGGCGAGTTCCGAAACTCCGAACTCTTCACCCGGTGGAAGGCGCTCACGCACCATTTCTATTCGACGCCGGCTGACGTCACGCACTTCCAAGAACCGCTCGGCTAATGCGGTTCGTATTCGCCGAACTCGGCGCGTAGGACGTCGGCGACCTCACCAAGCGTCGCCATTCGCGCCAGGGCGATCTTCATCGGGTACAGCAGGTTCGACGAACCCTTCGCCGCGATCGCTAGGTCGTCCAGGGCCGCGCGCACGCCGTGCTGGTCGCGCCGCGACTTCAGTTCCTTCACCCGCGCCACCTGGGCCCGCTGCTGTTCGACGTCGACGGGGAACACGTCGGCCCTGGTCTTCTCGCTCTCGGCGAAACGATTGACGCCGACCACGACCTTGTCGCCGCGCTCGACCTTGCGCGCGAAGTCGTAGGCCGCGGATTCGATCTCGCTCTGCATGTAGTTCGCTTCGATCGCCGCGACCGCGCCACCCATGTCGTCGATCGTCTTGATGTACTGGCGCGCTCGTTCCTCGACCTCGTCAGTGAGCGACTCGATGAAGTACGACCCCGCGAGTGGATCCACCGTGTCGGTGATTCCCGACTCGTAGCCAACCACCTGCTGGGTCCTCAGGGCGAGTTTGGCGGCGTGCTCGGTGGGCAGGCCGAGCGCCTCGTCGAAACCATTGGTGTGCAGGCTCTGGGTTCCACCGAGGGCCGCCGCGAGAGCCTGGAGAGTGACGCGCACGATGTTGGTCTCGGGCTGCTGGGCGGTGAGCGTCGAACCGCCGGTCTGGGTGTGGAAGCGCAGCATCATCGACTTGGGGTTCTTCGCCCCGAAGCGGTCGCGCATGATCGACGCCCACAGGCGCCGTGCGGCGCGGTACTTGGCGACCTCCTCGAACAGGTCGTTGTGGGCGTTGAAGAAGAAGCTGAGCTGAGGAGCGAAGTCGTCCAACGTCAATCCCGCGGCCAGAGCGGCCTCGACGTAGGCAATGCCGTTGGCGAGTGTGAAGGCGATCTCCTGGACCGCCGTCGAACCGGCCTCGCGGATGTGGTAGCCCGAAATCGAGATCGTGTTCCAGTTCGGGATCTCCTTCTCGCAGTAGGCGAAGGTGTCGACGATCAGACGCATCGAGGGGCGCGGAGGGTAGATGTACGTGCCTCGAGCTACGTACTCCTTCAAGATGTCGTTTTGGATCGTGCCGCGGAGTTGGTCACCCTTGATCCCCTGCTCCTCGGCGACGAGTTGGTACAAGAGCAGTAGCGTCGCGGCAGTCGAGTTGATCGTCATCGAGGTCGTCACCTCGTTGAGGGGAAGGTCCGCGAGCAGCAGGCGCATGTCCTCGAGCGAGGAGATGGCGACGCCGACCTTGCCGACCTCACCTTCGGCGCGCACGTGGTCCGCGTCGTAACCCATCTGGGTGGGCAAGTCAAAGGCGCACGACAGTCCCGTCTGGCCCGCCTGGAGCAAGAACTTAAAACGCTCGTTGGTCGCCTCGGCGGTTCCAAAACCCGCGTACTGACGCATGGTCCACAATCGACCGCGATACATGGTGGGTTGGACCCCGCGGGTATAGGGGTATTTGCCCGGTTCGCCCAACTGTCGATCCTCGTCGAAATCCTTCAGGTCCGAAGGGTCATAGACGGTCTTTATCGAGATGCCCGAGTCGGTGACGCGCTCTGGAGTGTCCACACGTTCAGAATACGCCTCAACGCTTCAGCCACGGTACGGGCCGAATGACAGTAATTCGCAGGATCGAGTGAGCCCGGTGGCGTCATCGGTCAAGATAGTGGGGTGCACTGCGTCAATTGCGAGTCCGAAACCTCTGGTTCCTACTGCACCGTGTGCGGCACGCCCACGTTGGCGGGCCACTCACCATTTCGCACGGACCACGTCCTCGCGGGTTGGTGGCGACGCGTGGGGGCGACTCTCATCGACAATCAGATTCTCTTTCTCCCCACCGAGATCGTCGTGCACCTCGCGGGCCACGCCCTGCACGACG